>CAJBSQ010000565.1 GCA_903958265.1 uncultured Planctomycetaceae bacterium | reverse complement strand
GTCGAATGCGCTCGAGCCTTCATCGCCAGAAGAAGACAAGGATCGTTAGGCAGGAGCTTTCGACTCCACACGAAGGAGGGCGAACCGCGGCACCGAGGTACCAGCGAGGTTCACCGTCTCGGCGAACATCGACGCCGGCCGCACCCAGAGGCCGCGATCACCATACTCCTGCCGGTAGACGACGACCTCTTCGAGCGTCTCACTGTGCCGGGCCACGCCGAGCACCGTGTACTCGTTGCCTTTGTAGTGCCGGTAGCGTCCGGGCAGGATTTCCACCATGGGTTGCCTCACTGATGACTATGATTCACACGCAGCCTCCCGACTGGTGAGCATAGAGGACACCTGGTGACTTTGGCATGGGACGGAGCGTCGTACTCGCCGGTGCCGCCCGTTGCCCTCGATGCAACCTGCCGCCGCGCTGGTGCATCTGCGACGCGATTCCCCCGCTCGACACCAGACTTCGCGTTCATGTGCTGATCCATCGCGGCGAGCAGCACAGACCCTCCAGCACCGGCATGCTGGTGACACGGGCAGTGGCAGGTGCCATCAGCCACGTCTATCAGCGGGCGACCCGGTTTTTCCCCGCCTCGGGTTTTTCCCTCGAGACGGCCGACCCCCACGGCGAGCTCTGGATCCTTCATCCGTCCGGTGATCCGCTTCCGGCCAGTGCCACCCAGGCCGCGGGTAGCGACGGCCCGCGGGTGGTGCTGCTCGATGGCACGTGGCGTCAGGCGAACGAGATGCTTCGGAGCATCGAGGGTCTCGGACGGCGCGTGCGGCTGCCCGATGCCACCGCGGAACCGAGCCGGTACTGGCTGCGGGACCAACCGGAGCCGACACACCTCTCCACGGCCGAGGCTCTGATGGGCGTGTTGCGGGCCAGCGGTGAGGCCGAGGCGGAGCGGCGGCTGCGACTGCACTTCGAACTGCACGTCTACGCGACGCTCCTCTCCCGCGGCCGCCGGGAGATGGCCGAGCGATACCTCGGCCACTCGCCGCTGCGGCTCGAAGCCCCGGATGCGCTCGACCGCCTGCACGCCCGGCGACACACCGAAGGACCGCGAAGCGGCGACTTTTGCTAACGCCGAGCGGGCGATACACGTACGTCGAACGCGGTCGCGCCCCAGATCTCGGGCCCACTCGAGTGGCCGCTGGCCAGACTCGCATCGCAGGGCTTGGGACGACTACTCGCGAAGCAGCCCTCTCACACCCGTAGCGTCGACATCCCGCCGTCGACGCCCAGGACCTGCCCGGTCATCCAGCTGCTCTCCGCCGACAGCAAGAACCTCGCCATCGCCGCCATGTCAGCCGCACCACCGATCCGCTTCAGCGGGTAGCGAACGGCCATCGCCTCCCGCTTCTCCGGCGACGAGAGCAGTCGGCCGGCCAGGGGCGTGTCGGTGAGGGCCGGCGCAATCGCATTCACGCGGATCTTCGGCGCCCACTCCGCAGCCAACGAACGCACGAGCCCCTCGACCGCCCCCTTCGAGGCAGCCACCGAGGCGTGCATCGGCAGCCCTTGCGATACGGCGATGGTGCTGAACAAGACCACGCTTGCCGGTTGGCCGTCGATGCCCTGAAGCCGCGACTGGCAGGCCTGCAGGAATCGCACCGCCCCGATCAGGTTGAGCTCGAAATCCTGCCGGAAGTCGGCGGGCTGCAGGCTGCGGAACGACCGCAGCGTGATCGTTCCCGGGCAGTAGACGGCACCCGAAATCTCGTCGGGGAGTTCCGGCAGCGGGCCATCGACGGCGCTGAAATCGCAGGCGGCATACCGGACGACACCCCCCGGCCCGAGGTTTCTCGCCTCGCGTGACCAGACGTCGATCCTCGTCGCCGTCGGGGTCAGTTGGCGGACCAGTTCGAGCCCGATGCCGCTGCTGCCCCCCGCAATCACGTACGTGCCGCCGCTCATGCCGCTGTCCCTTCTTTCATCGCTGGGCCCCTGTCGGCAACCATGCCGGCTGCGACCCTGTTGAGCCTTAACCATAGGCGGCGAACGCCACCTCGGTAGCCGTCAGGGAGACGCCCTGGTCGATATCACCCGCAGGATCCACCATGAGGGCCGCCAGCGGTCGGACGCCAACGCCGACGTCGAGTGTGACGTGGGCCCCGGCCCCCACCCCGAGTCGCCAGCCATCCCACGAAAAACCGTTGGAAACCACCGGCCAAACGACTATCTTGCCGTCGACTGTTCGCGCACCCTCCCGCCTTTCCAGGAAGCCACCGCCACGATGTCCAACGCGACCGCCGCCGCAGAACCCGCCGACCCCTGGTTTCAGGACCGTTTCGCCCAGCGGATTGGCGGGGCGACATTCGGTAAGGGAACCGAGATCTATAAGTTCGAACTGATCAAACGCGCCAAGCGGCAAGCCGTGGCCGATCATCCGGAGCGGCGGATGCTCGACTTCGGTATCGGTGAAAACGACGAGATGGCGCCCGCGACCATCCGGGCCGTGATGAAGAAGGAGGTCGACCGTCCCGAGAACCGCGGCTACGCGGACAACGGGATCGCAGCCTTCAAGGAAGCCGCCGCCGCTTTCATGCAGCGGGAGTTCGGGGTGTCGCTCGACCCCGTCACCGAGGTCAACCATTGCATCGGGTCGAAGACCGCCTATGCGATGCTGCCCGCAGCCTTCATCGACCCCGGCGACGTCACGCTGATGACCGTGCCCGGCTATCCGGTGGCCGGCACCGCCACGCGCTGGTACGGCGGCACCGTGCACCGGCTGCCCCTCCTGCCGGAGAACGATTTCTATCCCGACCTCGACGGCATCCCGGCCGACGTGCTCGCTAAGACGAAGATGCTCGTGCTCTGCTACCCCACGAGCCCCACCGGTAAAACCGCCACGCGCGAGTTCTACAAGCGGGTGGTCGACTTCGCCCACCGGCAGCGCGTGGTGGTGGTG
>CAJBSQ010000564.1 GCA_903958265.1 uncultured Planctomycetaceae bacterium | reverse complement strand
GTCTCCGAGGAGGAGTTCGTCGCCGTGGTGGCCGAGTATTTGAAGACGCAGCGGCCTGCGAAGGTTCCGAAACCGAGCTCGGCCGCCCCCGGTGGCGAGTGAACGCCAGCCTTGGCCATCGCCATTTCGATAGACCGCTTAGAAATATTCGGTAAGATCGCTTCGCCTCGGCATTACCGGTTCCCGACCGGTCTCTTGATGAGAGCAGGATGGGTATGACGTTTCTTTGTGCCTTGGCCGCGAGTCTCGTTCTGATCCCGTCGGCGGTCGCAGCCGAAGCGCTCTCCCGCAGCGTTCACTCGCAGCCGAGCGTGATCCTCGCCACGAAAGACGTCGAGGTGGCGGTGACCACGCGGGGTGGCCACATGGCGCCAGTCACGTTTTTCCGCTCGAGCGACCGGCCCGTGCAGCCCTACTACGTGAGCCCCTGGCAGGACGAGGCCCCGCTGCCGATGCCGGCGCCGGTACTGGTTACGCTTCGCGGCGACTTCTTCTGCATGCCGTTCGGCGGCAACTCGGCGGAGGTGGCGGGCGAAAAGCATCCGCCGCACGGCGAGATCGTGGGCGAGCCGTGGAAGGTGGTCGGCACGAAGCAGGCGGGCGACGTGAGCACGCTCACGATGGAGATCGACACAAAGGTCCGAAAGGGCCGCGTCATCAAGGACCTGTCGCTCGTGGACGGCCAAAACGCCGTCTACTCGCGGCACACGATCGAGGGCTTCGCCGGGCGGGCTCCGCTCGGTCACCACGCCACGCTCGCGATGCCCGAGAAGGAAGGAGCCGTGCGGATCGCCACGAGCCCGATTCGCTTCGGCATGACCTGTCCCGGCGTCTTTAGCGACCCGAAGCAGCGGGAGTATCAGGCCCTGCTGCCCGGGGCGAAGTGGACCGATCTCGCGAAGGTGCCCGTGGCCTGGAAGGGGGCGGCCGACGCCGACCTCACGCGGCTCCCGGGCCGTCACGGCTACGCCGACCTCGTGCAACTCGTCAACGAACCGTCGGAGAAGACTGGCGGCCCCGCCTGGACGACGGCCACGTTTCCGGCCGACGGCTATCTCTGGTTCGCCCTCAAGGATCCCGCCGTGCTCACCACGACCGTGTTCTGGATGGAAAACCACGGCCGCCACGGCCACCCGTGGAACGGCCGCAGCAACTGCCTCGGCATCGAAGACGCGACCGCCTTCTTCGCCGACGGTCTGGCCGCCTCGGTGAGCGACAACCTGCTCTCGAAGGAGGGCGTGGCGACGGCCGTCACCCTCACCGCCGACAAGCCGACCACGGTCAACTCCATCCAGGGCGTCGTCCGCATCCCCGAGGGGTTCGACAACGTGAAAACGCTCGAGTTTCCGCCGGGCGAAGTGACGTTCGTCTCGACCACCGGGAAACGCGTCACGGCTCCCGTCCGGCACGAGTTCCTCGCGACCGGCACGTTCTGACACCACCCCACGTCCGAGCCACCATGCACCACATCGCTTCCGCACTTCTCGTCGCCACGCTCGCCCTGTTCGTCGGCTGCGCCGAGCCGGCACCCACCGCCGCCCCGCCTGCGGCCGCCGCCGCACAAGGCTCAATCGGTGTCTCGCTGCTCACGCTCGACAACCCGTTCTTCAAGGTGATCGGCGACACGATCGCGGCCGAAGGGGCCAAGCGGGGCTATGAGGCGATCGTGGTCAGCGGCGACAAGGACGTGGCCAAGCAGAGCAACCAGATCAAGGATTTCATCGTCAAGAAGGTGAGCGCGATCGTGCTCAGCCCCTGCGACTCGAAGTCGATCATCCCGGTGATCCAGGAGGCGAACGCCGCGGGCATCCCGGTGTTCACCGTCGACATTCCGTGCAACGAGCCGGGCGTGAAGATCGTCACGCAGGTGGCCACCGACAACTTCAGCGGCGGCAAGGAGGCGGGCCTGGCGATGATCGAGGCCCTGGGTGAGGCGGGGGGCGAGGTCGCGGTCCTCCACTTCAAGCAGGCGGAATCCTGCCAGCTCCGCGTGAAAGGATTTCGCGAGGTGATCGACGCCCACAATGCCGCCGGGAAGGGGAAGATCGAGATCGTGGCGGAACTGGAGAGCGGCGGCGCGAAGGACGTCGGCTTCAAGGCTGCCGAAGACGCGCTGCAGGCCAACCCAAACCTCCGCGGCATCTTCGCGATCAACGATCCCGCGGCGCTCGGCGCCCGGGCCGCTCTGGAGAAGGCAGGGAAGACGGCCGTGTTCATCGTGGGCTTCGACGGCCAGCCCGAGGGCCGGCAGGCAATCAAGGACGGCAAGATCTACGCCGACCCCATCCAGTTTCCCGACAAGATGGGGGCCCAGATCGTCGACGCCATCATCCGCCACTCCAAGGGTGAGACGCTGCCGCCGCAACTCTTGATCCCCACGAGCCTCTACCGGCGGGCCGATGCCGAGCGCGACCCGGAGCTGAACTGACCCATGAGCCAGGGACCATTTCTCCACGAACTCGTCGGCTCGATGTCTACGGGGGCGGCCGGCAACCCCACGGTCGCTATGATCGAGGCCGCCTTTGCGTGCCACGGCCTGCACTGGCGGTACGTCAACATGGAGGTCGAGCCCGGTGATCTCGCCGCCGCGGTCCGCGGTGCGAAGGCGATGGGCTTCCGCGGGTTCAACTGCAGTCTGCCGCACAAGGTGACCGTGATTCCCCACCTCGACGGGCTGGGGGAGTCGGCCGCGGTGATGGGGGCGGTGAACTGCGTGGTGCGGCGGGGCGACCAGCTGATCGGGGAAAACACCGACGGCAAGGGCTTTCTCAAGTCGCTCCAGTCGGTGATCGATCCACGCGGCAAGTCGATCGTGCTCTTCGGCGCGGGCGGGGCGGCTCGGGCGATTGCGGTGGAACTCGGCCTCGCGGGAGCGGGGCGGATCACCGTCGTCAACCGGTCTCAGCCGCGCGGAGAGGAACTCGTCGGCCTGCTCCGCGACACGCTGGGCCTCGCGGCCGATCTGGTGGTCTGGAACGGCGACTATGCCGTCCCTTCGGGCACCGACATCGTGATCAACGCCACCTCGATCGGCCTCTACGACCGGCAGGCCCGGCTGGCGATCGACCTCGACTCGCTCGCCCCCGGTATGGTGGTGGCCGACGTCATCTTCAATCCCGTCCGGACCCGGCTCCTCGACGATGCCGCGGCTCGGGGCTGCCGGACGATCGACGGCCTCGGCATGCTCGTGAACCAGGGGATCGTGGGCGTCGGCTATTGGACCGGCGTCGAGCCCGACGCCGCGGCGATGCGCACGGCCCTCGAAGCCGCGATGGGCGTATGACGGCGCCTCCGCCGCTGCTCCAGATGGCGGGCATCGTGAAGTCGTTCCCCGGCGTGCAGGCGCTCCGCGGGGTGGATCTCAGGCTCGCGGCCGGCGAGGTGCTCGCGCTGTTGGGCGAGAACGGCGCGGGCAAGAGCACGCTCATGAAGGTGCTCGGCGGTGCCCATCGGGCCGACAAGGGGACGATCGCGATCGACGGCCGGGAGACGACGTTCCGCTCGCCGCACGACTCGCGGTCGGCGGGCGTGGCCGTCATGTACCAGGAGTTCACGCTCGTTCCCGGGCTGACCGCCGTGGAGAACATCTTCCTCGGCCAGGAGCAGTCGCGGGCGGGCTTCGTCGCCCGCGGCCAGGAGCGGCAGCGGGCGGCAGAACTCTTCGCCCGGCTGGGCGTGGACATCGACCTCGACGTGCCCTGCCGACGGCTCTCGACGGCGCAGCAGCAACTCGTCGAGATCGCCAAGGCGCTTGCGCTCGATGCCCGGATCATCGTGATGGACGAGCCGACCTCGGCGCTCACCAGTCACGAGGCCGCGAGACTGTTCGACATCATCCGCGACCTCGCTCGGCAGGGGATCGGCATCATCTCCATCACCCACCGGCTGGAAGAGGTGGTTGCGATTGCCGACCGGGTGATGGTGCTCCGCGACGGCGGCAACGTGGGCGAGCGGCCGATCGACGGAATCACCCGGAGCGAGATGATTGAGCTGATGGTGGGCCGCGAACTGGCGGGCGATTTTCCCGCGCGGACTACCGTGATCGGTGAACCCCGCCTGGAGGTCGCCCACCTCTCGCGGTCGCCGGCGGTGCGCGACGTGTCGTTTGTGGTTCACCGCGGTGAGATCCTGGCGATCACCGGGCTCGTGGGCGCCGGCCGCACCGAGACGGTGCGGCTCAACTTCGGCGCCGACGCCCGCGACACGGGCGAGATTCGGCTCGACGGAAAACTGCTCGCCATCGCGTCTCCGCGTGATGCGATCGCGGCGGGCATCGGTCTGCTCACCGAGGACCGGAAACTTCAGGGGCTCGTGCTCGGGCATTCGGTCCGGGAGAACTTCGGGCTGCCAAACCTTGGCTGGCTCTCCCGCCGCGGGTTTGTGGACCTGGCCCGCGAGCGGGAGACGTTTGCCCGTTCCATCGACCGGCTCCGGATCAAGGTGGCGGGCCAGGAGCAGGCCGCTGGCACGCTCTCCGGCGGCAACCAGCAGAAGGTCGTGCTGGCCAAGTGGCTGGCCCGGAACTGCGAGGTGCTGATCTTCGACGAGCCCACCCGCGGCATCGATGTGGGGGCAAAATATGAGATTTACCTGTTGATGAACGAGTTGGTCGCCGCCGGCAAATCGATCATCATGATCAGTTCCGAACTTCCTGAGGTGCTCGGCATGGCCGACCGGATCCTCGTGATGCACGACGGCCGCGTGACCGGCGAGATTGCCGACGTGCCGCAGGCGACCCAGGAACAGGTCATGGAGCTGGCGCACGCCTGAGATCGATCATGAAGCAGCGACTGTTTGCCGACTATGGCATGGTGCTTGTGCTTTTGCTGCTCTGCGGCACCTTCAGCGTGGTGACCACGAGCGAGCAGTCGCCCACCGGCGAGGCTGCCGCGAAGCAGGTGGTCGCGGCGATCGGCGGGGAGTGTGGCAGGGAGCCGCGGGTGCTCGTCGTCGCTGGCGACCAGCCCGGCGACGCCGCCTTCGCCGCCCGCCTGGATCGCGACCTGGCCGCCACGGGGGCCCGGGTGCTGAAGACGGTCACCGGCGGACCGAAGGAGGCTCGCGACGCCCTCGCGGAGATCGCCGGTGGCGGTGGCACGATCGACGCCATTGCCTGCACGCAGACCGCAGGGAAGTGGCTCGTGTTCTCCGACCTCGCGACCGACTTTCCCACGGTCGGCACGCCCCGGCTGGTCGTCCCCCGGAGCTACCGCTGGCCGAACTTCCTCAAGGCGGAGAACCTCCTCAACATCGCCAACCAGATCGCAGTGATTGCGATCATCGCGATTGGCATGACGATGGTGATCATCACCGGGGGCATCGACCTCTCCGTGGGCAGCCTGTTGGCCCTCTCGGCGGTGGTGACGGCCGGCATCATCCGCGACTATCTCGGGGGCCCGGAGGCCTCCACGGGCGGCATGCTGCTGGCCTGCGTGGCGGCCATCGCCGCCTGCGGCCTCGTGGGGGCATTCACGGGGCTGATGATCACGCGGTGCGGGATTCCGCCGTTCATCGTCACGCTGGCGATGATGCTGGTCAGCAGCGGCATGGCCTACATCCTCGCCAAAGGGCAGTCGATCTATCAGATCCCCGATTCGTTCGTGTGGCTCGGCCGCGGCGCGAATCTCCTGAGCGTGCCGAACGCGGTCGTGCTCATGCTCCTGCTCTATGGCCTTGCCCACGTCGTCATGTCGCGAACCACGCTTGGCCGCTATCTCTACGCGGTCGGCGGCAATCGCGAGGCGGCCCACCTCTCGGGTGTGCCCGTGGATCGCGTGCTCTTTTTTGCCTACGTCGCCTGCGCGGTGCTCGCCGGGCTCGGCGGCGTGATCATGGCGTCGCAGCTCAAGAGCGGCTCGCCAACCTATGGCGGGATGTACGAACTCTACGTGATCGCGGCCGTGGTGGTGGGGGGCACGAGCCTCCGCGGCGGCGAGGGCTCAATGCTTGGCACGCTCGTCGGCGCGTTCATCATCGCCGTGATCCAAAACGGCATGAACCTCACGAACGTCGAGAGCTACACGCAGAAAGTCGTTCTTGGCCTCGTGATCCTCGGGGCCGTGCTGCTCGACCGCTTTCGCCACCGCTAGCCGCCCCTGAGCCATCCCGCCCACGACGTCATCGAGAGAATGCCATGAAACTGTTGGGCCTATTTGTCGCGCCGTTGGTGGGGGCCGTGGCGGTTGCATGGGCCGCGAGCCCTGGCGTGGAGCAGCAGGTGGACGGCATCACCGTGGCGCGGCCGTCCGACACGGGAGCAGCGATCGTCAATCCCGGCATGGGCTGGACGATGCATTACTACTCGAACGTGCCGGACAACTACGGGTCGCACCTCGCCGCCGGCGACACCGCCGAACGGTTCCCCGGCGTCTCCACCGTCTACCTGCGGGTCCCGTGGTCGATGGTCGAGCCTGAGGAGGGGCGGTTCAACTGGGCGCTCCTCGACACGCCGGCGCAGCGGTGGATCGCCCAAGGGAAGAAGGTGGCGTTTCGCATCACCTGCTCCGAGAACTGGCTTCCCTGGGCGACGCCCGAGTGGGTGAAGCAGGCCGGCGCGAGGGGAACGTTTTACGAGTTCGGCAACGGTCCAGCGGACAAGGGGCCTTGCTGGGATCCTGATTTCGGCGACGCGGTCTTTCTTGAGAAGCTCGGCCGGTTCCTGGCGGCGATGGCAGCCCGCTACGACGGAAATCCCGACGTCGCCTTCATCGACATCGGCAGCTTTGGGCTCTGGGGCGAGGGGCATACGCACATGAGCAGTCGGGTGCCCGATGACCGGGCCGACGAGCTCATCCGCCGGCACATCGACCTGCACGTCGCACACTTTCCTCGCACGCTTCTCTGCATCAGCGACGACATCGTCGGGCACGACGCGGCAGGAGATCGGTTTCCGCTCACCGACT
>CAJBSQ010000563.1 GCA_903958265.1 uncultured Planctomycetaceae bacterium | reverse complement strand
GTTGTCGCTGCGGATGTGCTCCGGGACGCCTCGACGCACGAAGAGGTCGCTGAGCCGTTCGAGCACGTCCTCGCTCGTGAGATTCCTGGCGACATCGATTGCAAGGCACTCTCGCGAGTACTCGTCCACGATCGTCAGCCTCCGGAAAGCACGGCTTTCCGACGTGTAGTCCATGGCGAAGTGGTAGCTCCAGGCGTGGTCTCGATGTTGTGGCCGCAGCCGGATGCACGAGCCATCGTTGTTGTTGTGTGGCACGGCCTCTTGTGGAGAGGCACGACGATACCCAGCCGCCCGAGCCAACCTCCCGGCTCTCATCCCGCCGGCGGAACCGCTACCGCCCCCTCACCGACGGGCTTGCCTGCCGCGTCCTCGACCGTAAACGTCACGACTTTCGAGCCGTTCTTGAGCCCCCACGCCATCGCGAGTTGCCGGGCGTGGTTGATCGCTCGGTCGCCGCCACGAATACCAGGGATGACCCTGGTCTCAGTGACGTTGCCGTTCGAGGTCGTCAGAGTTAGGTAGTGGGGCATGGTTATCTCCTGGCCGACTTCTTGGACAATTGCCGGGAGAACAGAGACGCCGCTTCGGTGGTGAGTCAGCGGGAGACCTCGTCGGTCATGGTGTTTTCCTTGTCCGCTGGCGGCACGCACGGCGTCGGCGTCTTCCGGAGTTCCGCCGACACGGTTTCAGGCTTCCACTTCTTTATGCGGCCACGCCATGACTTGCTTGAGAACCGTGTCATAACGACAGTAGCCAGATGCTTCCGGCGTCGACCGCCGTGAGCATGTCCGCAGCCGGTCTCGGGCAGAGAGCGACCGCCAAGTCGCAACTACGCCAGCCGCCCCTTCATCAGGGATGCGTCGGCCAGCGAGTCGGGGACGATGACGAAGGAGCAGGGGACGCTTGGGCAGAGGATCGTGACATGGCCTTTGCGGATCGGCCGAGGCTCGCCGGCCACGATTGGCACAAGTTCGCAGCCCTTGCCCCGAAGGTAGTTCTCCCAGTGCGTGACCGGATGACGCGCCGACACTTTGGCACCACCCTCCCACAGGTCCGCCTCGACGATTCGGGCCAAAAGCTTGCCCCTGCAGCCATCGCAAGCGAGCGCGGGCTGCTGCCGTTCGTCGTTGGACCGGCCCCCTATTTCGCCGCTGCCGCACGGGCATCGTTTGATGAGGCTGTAGTACGCGCCGATGCCCCTGGGCGCAGGCGACGGCTCAGACCGTGTCGGTGATCGGCAAGTTCTGAAAAGCCAACTGCCCCACGCCGTCGGGATCTTCTCCTCGATGGCGACGGCGAGCTCCACCCGCGTCGGTCTGGCGGCCTCGACTTCCGCGTACAACTGATCTCGGTCGCCGAGATCGACCTCCGCCGACGCGGTCGCTGCACGGACCGCCCACGGACCTTTTCCCGCTTCCCAGATGAGCCGATCGTTCGTGATCAAGATCCACCCAGGCCCGCCGGGCTGCCACTCGATGGGCGGGTGGAGGTCGATCACCGGATGACCTTGAATGAGGAGACCCAGATCGCGGGTCTGTTCAGGATGTTCTATCGACATGTCAGGCTTCTCCCTTTTTTGTTTGCGATTCAAGCATCAACAAGCCACCACGCGAAAGCGACCGGCTCCGAACGCGGCACCATCATTCGCGAGATACCGGGATCTTCACGCCTCGATGCGACGAACTCGCCGTGCTCGCGGATGTGGGCAAAGAGCTCGTCGCGGAGCGAGATTGCCCGCTCGAGGTCACGGGTGCGAAGCGAACGACGGATGCGACGCTTCCGGTGGTCGAAGTGCAGGGTGTAGTGCACCCAATACACGCCGCCGTTGTTGAGCCAGAGATGGTGATCGCGTCGACGGGTGTTGATCCGAATCGACAAGTGTCCGATCGGCATGACGAGTTCCTCTCGCTGTCGTGTGTTTTCGTCCGGAACGTTCCGGGCGACGCATCCTCGAGATCCATTGCTGGATC
>CAJBSQ010000562.1 GCA_903958265.1 uncultured Planctomycetaceae bacterium | reverse complement strand
GAGAAGATCAAGACGATCGGCGACGCCTACATGGCGGTGGCCGGCCTCCCGGTGCCCCGCGACGACCATGCGGAGGTCATGGCCGCCATGGCACTGGGCATGCAGGAGGCGTTTCGCGGCGTCGCCCGAACCCGAGGCCTGTCGATGGAGATCCGCATCGGCATGCACTCCGGTCCCGTGGCCGCCGGCGTGATCGGTCGCCAGAAGTTTACCTATGACCTCTGGGGCGACACCGTGAACCTGGCCAGCCGGATGGAATCCCACGGCGAGCCGTCGCGGATCCACGTCTCGCCGACGACGCGGGCACTGCTCGGCGACGCCTTCCGCTTCGCCGACCGGGGCGAGGTGACCCTCAAGGGCCGCGGCACGCTCCGCACGAGCTTTCTCCTCGGCCGCGCCTGACGCGTCTTCCCGGCTGCCGTTCGCGGGCGTCAGTGCCAGCGCTTCAGCCAGCCGCGTCGCCAGAAAAACACCACCATGCCGATCGTCGTGAAGGCCATGATCCCCGCCGCCACGAGCCCGCCGTAGCGGAAGTTGAGCATCGGCATGTTCCAGGGCGACTGGGTGTTGAAGTTCATGCCGTAGTAGCCGGTGATGAACGTCAGCGGCATGAAGATCGTGGCGATGACGGTGAGCACCTTCATCACGTCGTTCATGCGGTTGTTGATGCTCGCCAGGTAGATGTCGCGGAGGTCGCTGCCGATCTCTCGATAGCCCTCGGTGAGGTCGAGGAGTTCCATCGTGTGGTCGTAGCTGTCGCGGAAGTGCTGTCGCGCGTGGTCGCCGACGAAGGCAGTCGACTCCCGGCCGAGGGCATGGAGCACGTCGCGGGTCGGCCAGAGCGAACGCCGCAGCGTCATCAGGTCGTTGCGGACGTCGTGGATCCGGCCGAGCAGGCGGCGGGTAGGGTTTTCGAGGGCCTCGTCTTCGATCTCTTCCAGCCGATCGCCGAACCGCTCGAGGACCGGGAAATACCCGTCGATCACGGCGTCGAGAAGCAGGGCGCAGAGGTGGTCGGCCCCGAGTTGGCCAAGCCGCGTGCGGCCGTGGCGGATCCGCTGGCGGACGCTGGCGAAGCCATCGGGCACGGTGCGGTCGTGGAACGTGATCACGTAGCGGTCGCCGAGGAAGATGGCCATCGGATCGGTCACGATCGTATCGCCCTCGAACCTGGCCATCCGCACGGCGATCAGCACCTGGTGGCCGAAGACCTCGACCTTGGGCCGTTCGTCGGGCGTGGTCGCGTCTTCGAGGGCCAGTTCGCCGATCTCAAAGACCCCGCCGACCGAGCGGATCGCGGCCAGATCCTCAAAGCCGTCGACATCGAGCCAGACCACCGGCCACTTCTCCCGAGCGATCGTCAGTTCCTGGGGCGAGAGCACCGTTGACTCGTGCGTGCTGGTGCCGTCGCAGGCGGTGAGGCGCAGAATGGTCGGCTGGCCCGACGACGAGCCCTCACCGGTGCTGGGGGCCGTGAGGCCGTGAGATGAAGACCGGCGGCGGCGACGGCGGTGCTTGCGGGACGGCATGGCAAAACTCCTGAACACCGCCACCATACCCGACACCTTCCCACGGGTGGTACTCTCTCCTCATGAGCCATGGGTCTGGTAACTCCCCGATCGGCGAAGCCATGGTGTGGGTCTCCCGCGTCATGGCGATCGGGCTGACCATGTTCCTGCCCGGCGTGGCGGGCGGTTGGCTCGACGCGCGGCTCGGAACGAAATTTCTCGGTCCCGCGGGCTTCGTGATCGGCCTCGGCCTGGCCATCTCGTGGCTCTCGCACCTGACAGGCCCCTCCACACGGTCGCGACCATGAACGCCCACCGCGATGGCCCTCCCGCCGCCGGCCTCGGCCTCGCCAGGCTGGCGATCCCGGTCACGGTCATCGCCGTGGCCGCGCTGCTCGCCACGGCCGCGGGGTCGGGCCGCCCGGGGCATGGCCGAGCCGTAGGGTTTGCCGCCACCGTCTGTCTCACGGGAGCGGTCGCAGGCTGGATGGTCACCGTCCGCCCCGCCCTCACTCCGATGGGGAGGGTGACGGCATCGCTGGCCAGCCTGTCGCTGCGGCTGTTTCCGGCCCTGATGGCCCTGGGATGGCTGCAGGCGGGGGGGACGGATCTCCGGGCGGCGGGAGCGGCGGACCTGCTGGTGATTTTTTACCTCGCCATGCTTGCGGCGGAAATTGTCCGAACCATCATCATGTCGAGCCGTGAATCAAGGTCGCGGCCGGGCGGCGGTGACGTGATTTGACGCCGCTGGGGCGGATGCCGCACACTCTCGATTCCTCGCGGCGACTACCCACTGACGAGCCGGCAACACGTCCGGCAGGAACCCAGAGCGTCATGTCTGACCACAACCCGATCTACCACCTCAAGGACGCCTTTTTTTTCGAGGTCCCCAAGCCGCTGTGGCCGCAAAACTGGCGGTCGCTCGACGAGGTGCCCCAGTTCCTTAGGGATGGTCGGCCCGACGTCACAGATGTCGCCGAGTTCAACCACGCACTGGACGGCAAGATCCTGATTCCGCAGCCGTTCGGCACGCTCGACAGCCTGTATGAGAAGAAATCGGGCTTCTGCGTCTCGAAGTACATGATTCTCGAGCTGCTCCTGGCCGGCGTCATGCTGCTTTTGTTCACGCGGCTGGCGAAGCGACTAAGGGCTGGTGAGGCTCCGAAGGGAGCGTTCGCCAACCTGTTCGAGGCGATGATCCTGTTCGTTCGCGACCAGATCGCGAGGCCGGCCATCGACAGCCACGACCATGGGCATGGCGATCATGGCGATCATGGCCACAGCGATCATGGCCACGGTGCTCCGGCGCTTGCCGGCGTGGGCGGACCGACCGTCGCGGCGCATCGGGAGGTGCACGAGGGCGACCGGTTCGTGCCGCTGTTGCTGACGCTGTTTTTCTTCGTGCTGGGCTGCAATCTGCTGGGCATGGTGCCGTGGGCAGGTTCGCCGACGGCCTCATTTTCCGTGACGCTCGCCCTCGCCGGCGTGACGATGCTCACGGTCATCGTGGCGGGCATGCTGAAGTTTGGTTTTTTTGGCTTCTTCGCCAATCAGGTGCCGTCGATGGATCTGCCGCTGCCGCTGGCGATCCTGTTGAAGCCGATGATCTTTGCGATCGAGTTGCTGGGGCTGTGCATCAAGCACCTGATTCTCGCGGTCCGACTGCTCGCCAATATGGTGGCCGGCCACCTGGTGCTCCTGGGCATCATGGGGCTGATTTCGGCTGCCGCGACCTATTCGACGGGGATGTGGGCCACGGTCACCGGGATTAGCGTGGTGAGCTGCACGTTGTTCAGCCTGCTGGAACTCTTCGTGGCGTTCCTCCAGGCCTACATCTTCACCTTCCTGTCGGCCCTGTTCATCGGGGCGTCTGTCCATCAGCACTAAGGCCCCGGCCAACGTCCCAAAAACCGCGGTTCGGAGAATCAGCCCTACACAGCCGCCGTGAAATCCCTAAAACATGGTCCCCGCGGCTCGCCGCCGGCACGGCCTCCCCAACCCGCACAAACCACCTGTCTGTTCTCACTGTCAACCGTCTCCGGACACCCGTCCGGTCCTCTTTTTCAAGGAGTTTGATTGATGATCCGCTCGCTGTTCTCGACCCGCACGCTCGTCGCCATTGCCGCCGCCGCCGTCACCGTTCTCTGTGCCGACATGGCCAGCGCCCAAGAAGCCGCCGCGGCCGGCCGCTCCCTCATCGATCTGACGTCGGCCTTCAGTGTCGGCCTCGTCGTCATCGGCGCCGCCTACGGCATCAGCAAACTCGCCTCGGCCGCCTACGAGGGAATGTCGCGACAGCCTGAAGTGGCCGGCAGCATTCAAACGGCGATGATCATCGCGGCCGCCCTCATCGAAGGGTTCACCTTCTACGCGCTCTTCATCTGCTCGCAGAAGGCCTGAGTTCACGGTCCTGCGGCCAGTCCCTCGGAGTGGCCGCCGGAAGATCCTGTTTGACGGACGGGGCGGGCCTCGAATGACCCCGCCCTGTCCTGTCGAACGGAGAAACCCGGATCGTCGTGCAGCAGGCACTGCGGGCGAACCGGGACGCTTCGTCGATCGATCCATGCCACTGCCCCCATTCGAACGCTTCGGAGTTTCGCCGTGATCCGCAACCGTTTTCTCCTCGTTGCCTGCCTCGTGGCCGCGGT
>CAJBSQ010000561.1 GCA_903958265.1 uncultured Planctomycetaceae bacterium | reverse complement strand
ATGGCGATCGGGGGCGGCGGAGGCCAGCGGGAAAATCGCCCGCAAAAACGGTCCCGGCGACGGTTCAGACCCGCGACTCGGGTCATTCCCCGGCGGTGAGCTGACGTGTGCCGCGATCGATTCTCACGAGCCTGGGATGCCCGCTGGCCGTGTCAGGCTGCACCCCTGTGTGTGGCTCGAACACAACCTTGGAGCATGCCCGCCAGTTCCGCGGCCTGCTGCTCCCAGAACCTGATCCCGCCGCTGTCGAACACGATGGCGTCGCCCGGCCGCATGCGGTTGAGCATCGCCACCGCGTCGATGACCGCCGCCGCGAGCGCCGTGCCGTCATCGCCGAACGGGATGATCGTGCCGTTGCGGCCCGGCTCGATATCCTCCACGACCCCGCCTGCGTCTGTCGCGATCACCCAGACGTTCCGGGCGATCGCCTCCCGCACCGTCAGCCCGAAACTCTCCTTCCACTGCGTTGGGAAGAGAAGCACGTCGATGTCTGCGAAGAAGTCATCGATCGTTTCGGTCGTGTAGGCCGGCACCACCTCAACGTGGTGGAGGCCCTGGATCGCGTCGGGGCCGTATGAGGAGAAGCCGAGGTTGAGCGTGTTGTCGACGAGCACGAGCGTCGCGGGGATGTCGCCGAGCTCGGTGAACACCTTCCGCACGAGATGAAAGCCCTTGATCGGCGTGTTGCCGCCGACGTAGCCCACCCGCACCCGCCCCTCGCGGCGGACCCTTGCCGTCGAGGCGGGCCTGGTGATCCCGTTCTTGTTGACCTGCACGTCGGGAAACCCGTTGGCGACGTGAAAATCGGCGAAGAACCGGCTGGGGGTCATCAGGAGCGCGGCCCCACCCAGGGCCGCACGAGCCCGCCGCGTCCGCTCGACATTTCGCTTCCGATTCTCGACGCAGGCACCGCAGATGTCTGCGTCGATCTTCGTCTGGCCGCAGTAGCGGCCCTCCCGATCGATCATGAACTGCCGACCGCAGAGCCACCAGGCGTCGTGGAGGGTGATCGCGTAGGGGACGCCGCGCTCGCGGCAGAGGTCGACCGCCCCCACGCCGATCCCCTGCACGCAGTGAAAGTGAACGATGTCGGGCTGGACGGCGTCGAGCACCTCGCCGAAGCAGCGGACCGCCGCGGGATTGTCGAAGCCGGCGGCCTCGTCGTGAATCCCCTCGGGAAGCCCCATGCCGAAGACACCGATCCCATCCACCTCATAGCGGTGAAGCGCGTATGGCTTGGCTACCGACTCCGGCAGCGCGGTGAAGACGCGGACATCGACGCCGTGCTGCTCGTGCAGGCTCCGGTTGACGTTCTCCGCGACGATCGTCGCTCCGCCAAACGACCGCGGGTTATAGAAAATGTTGACAGACAGCGTCCGCAGCGGTGCCGGACCGCGGCGGTCTCGCGCGAGCGCGGCCACCTGCCGACTGGCGATCCGCTCGGGTGCATACCGCCACCGCACGCCGGCCCGGGCCGCTTCGCCGACCCTCCGCCGCAACCCCGGATCGGTGACCAGCCCGCCCAGCGCCGACTCCCACGCGTCGTCGCCAGCGCAGAGAAACCCATCGACGCCATCCGTGATCGCCGCCGCGAACGCGGCCCGCGGCGAGCAGACCGAGGGCAGGCCGATCGCGGAGGCCTCGAGATACTTGATGTTGCTCTTGGCATCGTTGAAGACGTAATCCTCGAGCGGGGCGATGCTGATATCGCATTCGCCGAGCAGGCCGAGATAAGACTCGTAGCCCGTGGCGGGGAGCCGTTCGATCCTGGCAGTGTGCGGGGCCAGGACCACCGGGATGGCGACCGGCCCGATCAGCCGCAGCCGAACCTGCGGAAAGCGGTCGAGGATACGGCCGATCGCAGTCGCCGCCTCCTCGAAATCGACGTCGTGCGTGTCGGTGCCGGAGCCATACACGATCCGCACCAGGTGATCATCGGCCGCCGGCTTCCGCCGGGCGGCGACTGCGGCGGTAATGTCGAGCGTTTGCTCGTCGAGTCCATTCTCGACCACGTGCACCTCGGGCATGCCCGCCCGCCGCATGGCCTCAGCCAGCCCCGGCGTCGACGCGATGGCCGCGTCGCAGGCGAGCATGGCGCGGCGATAGAGCGCGGCACCTTGCAGGAGTGAGGCCACGGTCTTCCGGTCGAGCCGGGCGAGGGCCCGACTCTCCCGCACGACCGTGTCGTCGAAGATCAGGTCGTCGGTTTCCCAGGCCGTCGTCACGCCGAGTCGCTTCGCCTCGTCGATGAGCCCGAGGACGGCCTGGTGCGCGGGCACCCGGTAGAAGATCGCATGCGAGCGGGTCTGGAGCAGAGCCCGGCAGTTCACGGCATCGGTCCACGACAGCCAGGTGCAGTCGATCCCGAGCCGGCGGAAGGCTTCCTGCTTCTGCACGACGCGATACTTGAGGCACTGCGGGATGCTCGTCTCGGCGATGATCAGCACCCGCGGCGCGAGCGTGCGATCCGCGGCCGTGCTCACCGGCCGGCTGTAGGCGGCCGGCAGCGGCGCCGCGGCCGCCCCCTTCCTCCGCCACGCCTTGCGGAGCCGCCGCAGGCCTCGCTCCGCTTCGCGGAGCGTCTCGCGGAGGGCGCTTACCCCGTCTCGCAGGCGGTCGCTGAGAGTCTCGCTGAGCGTCTCGCTGAGCGGCGGCCGGTGGGCGTGCCCTGATTCCGGCTCGTGGTCGGGTGCGTAGATCCGCAGTGCGTCACTGCGGCGCTGAGGAGCCGTGATACCGCCTATCAGGGGCGATCGAGAGGTATCGGGTTTCATGGTCAGGCCGCCCCACGCGGACGCACGCGTCGGAGCAGCCGAGACCAGCGTTCGCCACTGGTGCCCTCGATCTTCATCAGCCGCTTGTCGAGTGCCGCCGTTCGCCGTTCGGCCTCGTGGCAGCGGAGCATGTGCTGGGTCGCCCTGCCCCACTCGGTGAACACGTGCCCGCGGAGGTCCAGCGGCCCGCGGCCTGCCGCACGGCCGTCGGGCAATGGCGACGTCGAGCCCGCCAGTTCGCGGAGTTCAAGATAGAGGTCGTACGACGCCGGACACGCAGCCTCGAGCAGCACCGGCAGACTCGGGGAGAGATCTTCGTGAAAGAGCGTCTCGACGTAGTGGGCGGCGGGCTTGCCCAGGCTCAGGCCAAACTTCGCCGCGAGCGCGTCGAACAGCTGCTCGGTGTCGGTGATGACCTGCGTCGCCTCGCAGACGAGCGT
>CAJBSQ010000560.1 GCA_903958265.1 uncultured Planctomycetaceae bacterium | reverse complement strand
GTGCTCGGCCGCGAGCAGCTGGAGTCGCTGCCCCGGCTGGTCTATATCGGCGTGCTGGCGACGGGCACCAACATCGTCGATGTGGCCGCGGCCCGCGACCGTGGCATCGTGGTGGCGAACGTGCCTGACTACAGCACGCCCAACGTGGTGCAGGCCACGTTTGCGCTGCTGCTAGAGCTGACCAACCGCGTCGGCCACCACGACCGCACGGTGCACGAGGGCCGGTGGGCCGCCGGTCCTGATTTCTGCTACTGGGACGGCGACCTGGTGGAACTCGCCGGCCTCACGCTCGGCGTGGTGGGGCACGGCCGGATCGGCCGCGGAGTGGCCGCGGTGGGGCGGGCCTTTGGGATGCGGGTGATCCATCATCGGCGGCAGTGCGGCGGTGATCCCGCCTGCGTCGATCTCGATACGTTGTTTCGCGAAAGCGACGTCGTGAGCCTGCACTGTCCGCTCACGGCGGAGAACCGGGGGATGGTCGATACCCGACGGCTCGAGCTGATGAAGCCGAGCGGGTTTTTGATCAACACGGCGCGGGGGCCACTGGTGAACGAGGCTGATCTGGCGGCGGCCTTGAATGCGGGCCGGATCGCCGGCGCTGCGGTCGACGTGCTCTCGGTGGAGCCACCGCCCGCCTCGAATCCGCTGCTGACGGCCAGGAACTGCATCCTCACGCCGCACATCGCCTGGGCGACACGCCACGCGCGGCGGCGGCTGATCGACGTGACGGCCGCCAATCTGGCCGCATTCATCGCCGGCCGTCCGCAGAACGTCGTGTGAATGGGTTGGGCGTCCGCCGGAGACGCAGGGTGCGTCCGTTATTTTCGGGCGAAGTACCGCACATCTTGGAGGCCGCTGAAATCCTCGTCGAGCGTCCAGACCGTGGCGCCGTGCTCGCGGGCCGCTGCGAAAATGATGCTATCGGCCATCGGCAGCGCGTGACGGAGGCTCAAGGCGGCTGCGTCGAGGGCCCGCTGCACGGTGAGATCGACGATGCGGCCGCGCTGCATGGCCGCCACGCCCTGGATCGCTGCCTCTTCGCCGGCCTCGCGGAGCAGCACCTTGAACACCTCGTAGACCGAGACGGCGGGCACGATGAGCGAATCGATGTCCTCGAGAACCGGCTCAAACGTGCGGGCGTGGCGTCCCCCGGCAAAGTATTCCAGCCAACCGGACGAATCGACCACGTTCACAGGCGGTCACCTTCGCGAACGAAGTCTGTCTTGATTCCCTTCACAAACCCCCTCAGTTCGCGAATATTCCGCTCCGGCACGAATTCCAGCCGTCCGGCATGCTCGATCACCTGCAGTTTCTGCCCCGGTCGCAGCCCGAGACGTTCCCGAACGATGCGGGGAATCACGATCTGGAACTTCGGCGAAATCGTGACGTGGTGCATAACGGCTCCTTGATCGATCCGTAAAACGTACAACGGAACTATAATCGATCGCCGTGCTCTGCACAAACCATCAATTCATTCACTCGTGTTCGGTGGCATCACGCCCCTGCTCCTGATCGTTGACGCCGCCCCGTCTTGGGTTGTTGGCCATGCAGGTCCGTTATCTGGGCATGCCCGGCTGCGGAGTGGCGCCGCGCCGAACGTCATGCCCTCGAAGTTCGACGTGCCGAAGTCGCCCTACCAGAGGAGTGTCTTGGGCAGCGGCGTGACTCTCTCATCTCTGGGAAAAGCCCTCCCTGACCTTTTTTCCCCTCCGCCCCCGCAGAAAACGCCGAGGGTTTCCTGCGGCGACGGTCGCCGCAGCGTGCGGCGGCAGAACTGTTCCACAGTTTGCTATCCTTTGGGAGTCCTGACTCACTGCACGTGGCGGCATTGTGTGCTCCAGGTCGAGCGGCCGCAGCCGGCTGACTGGCGGCCGGCTGTTGACGGCGGTCGAAAACAGCGGCGCGGGGACCATGTCGCGGCGGTCCAAGATGGCGACGCCCAACCGTGAAGTTCTTTGGGAGAGGAGGGTCGGGGCGATAGCCCTGATCACGCCCCCTTACAACCGGCATTCACTGGTCGAAGCCGAATCTGGAGCCGTTCCTGCCGGAGACCCGGCAGACCCTTGAAGACGACGGCAAGGCACCGACGAAGCGGAAGCACGCGGCTCACGAGCCGTTCATCAGCCGGGTAACGCTGGCGGACGTGTCATTGGCCGGGCTATCCCTGGGACGGAATATCCGCCTCGCGTGTGGCCTTCGCCAACTCGCCGCCGACGTCGCGGCCGTACGGGGTGCGCATAAACTCTTCGTCTTATGGCAAATGGGGAGCGGCCGCCTCTGTAAAGTCCAGCACCTGCGTGCGCGCTCCCTTACTCAGGCGGACGATGCCACTGTTCCATTCAGTTTGCACATAGGGACTGTCCAAGGCGCGCGCGGGCGCGTAGTTGACTGGCGTGCCGTTGATCGCGGGCGTGCCGGTGAAGTTCAACGGGAAGGAGAACCGGTCGCCGGAGATGCTAAGGAAAGAAAGTGCTTCGTTTTGGACTTCGATTTCTTGGCCGGCGACGGCGGTGCCGAACGCGCGCAGTGAGGGAAACTCTCTCTTTTGCGCGACTTGGAGAATTACGGGTGAGAATTCGTCCGCGAGGTTCAGCCAACGTCCAGTCACGGGCTGAGAAACATCGACCCAGTGGGTCGCGCCGCGCACCGCCCGGACGGCGGCATATGCGCCGCGGGACTCGACCAGCACCCAGCCGTCTCGTTCGACCGGCACGGACAGACCAGTGGCGGAATAACCTACGCTCATCGGTCCGGAT
>CAJBSQ010000559.1 GCA_903958265.1 uncultured Planctomycetaceae bacterium | reverse complement strand
TTTCGCCGAATCCCGAGGCCGACCGCGAGACGCTCGCGCGGCGGCTGGCGCTCGACCTCACCGGGTTGCCGCCACTGCCGGCCGATGTCGATGCCTTCGTAGCCGACCCAGCGGCCGACGCCTACGAGCAGTATGTGGAGAAGCTCCTCGCCAGCGAGCACTTCGGCGAGCGGATGGCGCTGGAATGGCTCGACGCCGCCCGCTATGCCGACAGCAACGGCTTTCAGGCCGACACCAGCCGCTCCAACTGGCCGTGGCGCGACTGGGTGATCCGGGCGTTCAATACCAACATGCCGTTCGATCAGTTCACCGTGAAGCAACTCGCCGGAGACATGCTGCCCAGCGCCACGCGCGACGACATCGTGGCCACCGGCTTCAATCGCAACCATCGGCTCAACGGTGAGGGAGGATTGATCGCCGAGGAGTGGCTCGTCGAGACGATCATCGACCGGGTGGAGACGACGGGCCAGACGTGGCTTGGCCTCACAGTTGGCTGCTGCCGCTGTCACGACCACAAGTACGACCCGATCACGCAGCGGGAGTTTTTCTCGCTCTATGCCTTCTTTAACTCCGTCGCCGAGAAGGGGATCCTCGCCGAGAATCGTGGGGGCGGAAACAGCGATCCCGTGCTTCGCCTGCCCGATGCGAGGCAGGAGGAGGAGCTCTCGCGGCTGCGGCGGGTCGTGGACGACGCCACGGCGGCGGTGCGGGCGGAGGAGGCACAGGTCGAGCCGCTCGCCGCGGCGTGGGCTGAGAGTGTGCGGGGTCTCTTCGGCAATCCCGCCTCCGCGTGGGAGCCGCTCGAACCGCTGGAAATCCGCTCGGCCGGCGGGGCCACCTTTCGCCGGCTCGACGACGGTTCCTGGATTGCCGAGGGGGCCGATCCGCCGAGCGACACCTACGAGATCGAGGCAGCGCTCCCCGAGGGCATGTTCGGGGGGCTGCGGATCGAGGTGATTCCCGATCCGTCGTTCGCGGGCGAGGGCGGATTCGCCCGCGGTGGCAACGGCAATATCGTCGTCACGACGGTGGAGGCCGAGATCGAGAAGCCCGACGGCAGCGTGGAGAAGGTTGATCTCTCACACGCAGCCGCCGATTACTCCCAGGAAGGGTATGACGGCGCCGGGGTGCTTCCGGAGAAGAGCAAGAAGAAGAGGAAGGCCAAGCCGAAGGGCTGGGCGATCAACGGGCACAGCAAAGAGCCGGCCCTGCGGGTGCCACGACGGCTCGCGGTGATGGCATCGCGGAGGCTCGACGTTGACGAGAACTCGCGGGTGGTGTTCCGCATCCGTCAGGAGTCGTTCGACCAGCACTCGATCGGCCGATTTCGCATTGCCTATTCGCAGGCCGATCCGTCGCTCCTGGCGGTCGACGGCTTCGGCCTGGCAGGCAAGGTGCTGGCGGCGGTCGAGGCCCCGGCTGAGAAACGAACGAAGGAACAGGCGGCCGTGCTCGTGAAGCACTATCGCACCAACGTGGACGGCCCGATCCGCCGCGCGGAGGCCGCTCGCGATGCGGCCGCGAAGAGCCTCAGTGAGTTCGAGGAGTCGCTGCCCAGCGCCATGGTGATGCGGGAGGGCACGGTCCGCGATTCGTTCGTGCTGATCCGAGGCGAGTACGATAAGCCCGGCGAGCGGGTCACTGCCGCGGTGCCCGCATTCCTGCCGCCGCTGCCTGCTGGGGTGAAGCCCGACCGGCTTGCACTGGCGAACTGGATCGTCTCCCGCGACCACCCGCTCACGTCCCGTGTCTGGGTGAACCGGCAGTGGGAGCGGTTCTTCGGCACGGGGCTCGTCAAGACAAGCGAGAACCTCGGTAGCCAGGCCGAGTACCCGAGCCACCCCGAACTGCTCGATTGGCTCGCCGCCGAGTTCATGGAGACCGGCTGGGACATGAAGGGTGTGATCCGCGCGGTCGTCACGAGCACGGCCTATCGGCAGTCGGCAGCGGTCGTGCCCGAGGCACTCGTCACTGACCCGGAAAACCGTTTCTTGGCACGGGGTCCGCGGATCCGGCTTGCCGGCGAGATCGTTCGCGATCAGGCCCTCGCCGCGGCGGGCCTGCTCGTGCCGACCGTTGGCGGACCGAGCGTGCGGCCCTGGATGCCCGATGGCATCTGGGACGAGACGAGCGTCTACGGCGACCTCCGGGGCTACAAGCCCGACACGGATGCAGGCCGCTACCGCCGCAGCCTCTACACGATCTGGAAGCGGACCGCGGCGCCGCCGACGATGCTCCTCTTCGACGCCCCGAACCGCGAGATCTGCACCGTCAAGCGGTCACGGACCAACACGCCGCTGCAGGCGCTGGCGCTGCTCAACGAGACGACGTTCATCGAGGCAGCCCACGGACTCGCCGGCCGGATGCTCGACGAGGGGGGCGCTTCGACCGCCGACCGGATCACTCACGGCTTTCGGTTGGCTCTTGGACGGCGGCCTGATCCGGTCGAACTCGCCACGCTCGTCGCCGGCTTCGAGTCGGACCTCGCCCGGTTCGCCGCGGCGACCGACGATGCGGCCACGTACGCGGCCGTGGGGCTCGTGCGGAAGCCAGACGGCACGACCGACGCGGAGTTTGCTGCAGCGTCGCTCGCCGCCAACGTGATCCTCAACCTCGATGAGTTCGTGATGCGGGAGTGAATGCCATGAAGAGCCACAGTCAGTTTCTCCACCTGCAGGACGCGGTGAACCGCCGGGTATTTCTCGGGGGCACCACCGGGGCCCTCGGAACCGCGGCGCTGGCCACGCTCCTCGGCCACGGCGCCGCCCACGCAGCCGCGTCGGCGACGGGCGGACTGCCCGCGATCCCGCACCATCCGCCGAAGGCGAAGCGGATCATCCATCTCTTCCAGTCGGGGGCGCCCTCACAGATGGATCTCTTCGATCCCAAGCCCGGGATGGAGAAGCGGCGGGGCGAGGACCTGCCCGAGTCGATCCGGCAGGGGCAGCGGCTGACGACGATGACCAGCGGCCAGAAGAACTTTCCGGTCGCCCCGTCGATCTTCCGCTTCGCGCAGCATGGCCAGAGCGGCATGTGGTTCAGCGACCTGATGCCCAACATCGCCCGGCACGCTGACCGCTGGTGCATGATTCGCTCGATGTTCACCGAGGCGATCAACCACGACCCCGCCATCACCTTTTTTCAGACGGGCAGCCAGCTCGCCGGTCGGCCGAGCATCGGCTCGTGGGTGAGCTACGGCCTCGGCAGTGAAAACGCCGACCTGCCCGCTTACGTGGTGCTCACGAGCTTCGGCTCCGGCCGCAAGGACGACCAGCCGCTCTACGACCGTCTCTGGGGCTCGGGCTTCCTGCCGAGCCGCCATCAGGGCGTGAAGTTCCGCAACTCGGGCGACCCCGTGCTCTACCTCGCCGATCCGCCCGGCATCGACCGCGACACGCGGCGGGGCACGCTCGATCGGATCGCAGCCCTCAACGCCGCCCGGTCGCGCGTGATCGGTGATCCGGAGATCGCCGCCCGCACGTCGCAGTACGAGATGACCTTCCGGATGCAGGCGAGCGTGCCGGACCTCGTGCGGATCGCCGATGAACCCAAGCACGTGCTCGATGCCTATGGCCCCGACGTGCACCGCCCGGGGAGCTATGCCTTCAACTGCCTGCTCGCCCGGCGGCTGGCGGAGCAGGACGTGCGATTCGTGCAGCTCTTCCACATGGGCTGGGATCACCATGCGGGGCTACCCACCGCCCTCAAGGGGCAGTGCCACGACACCGACCAGCCCACCGCCGCGCTGCTCGACGACCTGGCGAGCCGCGGCATGCTCGACGACACCCTCGTGGTCTGGGGGGGTGAGTTCGGCCGCACGATCTACTCGCAGGGCTCGCTCACCGACACCAACTACGGCCGCGACCACCACCCGCGGTGCTTCACGATGCTGGTGGCCGGGGCGGGCATCAAGCCGGGCATCACGTGGGGGGCGACCGACGACTACTGCTACAACATCACGACCCCGAGCGAGAAGGTGCACGTTCACGACCTCAACGCCACGATCCTGCACCTCATGGGGATCGATCACCTGCGGCTCACGTTCCCCTATCAGGGCCGCGACTTCCGGCTCACCGACGTGCACGGCGAGCTCGTGAAGGGCATCCTGGCGTAGATTGCCGCAGCCGGCGGGGCACCAGGTCGCCGCTCATGGATACGAGGTGCAGGCGTCACTTCCGCTGCCAGCGGTCGTCGGCCTCGAGCACCTGCCGGGGGCCGTCTCCATCGAGCCAGGCTCGGGCGTCGTCGTCATCCCGGAGGAAGGCGTCCCAGAAGGCGGTCGTGAGGGCGAGGATCGCGCGATGATGATTCGGGTTTCGCGGCTCGCGGTCGCCGGGCAGGGGCCGGTCGGAAAAGGCGGAGTGCTCAGCGTCATGGAGCACCAGTTCGTAGGCGCTGCCTGCCGACAGCGCGGGATAGACGGCGAGCCGCGACTCGACGGTCTGACCGCCAATCAGGGACGTGTCCTTCGTGCCGGTGAGCAGGAGCCAGGGGATCGTGACCTCGGCGAAGGCGTCGCCGGGATCGCATCGGCCGCGTGGCGTTCCCGGGCTCATGATCACAGCCGCCTTGATTCGCGGATCGGTGGACCGCCTGCCGACGAGTGGAAACGACTGACCGGACACGGCCTGCGTGGTCTGCGCCCCAAACGAATGGCCCGACATGCCGACGCGGTCGAGATCGAGTCGGCCGGCGAGAGGATGGCCCGGTGCACCGTTCCACGTCGCGAGGGCATCGAGCACGGCAGATACGTCTCGCACCCGCGCCCGTAGGTTTTCCAGCGATGCCGCATCACGCATCGCCGCCAGCCGCCGCTGGGCAGGCACGTCCTGCCAGACCGACTCATCGCTCCCCGGATGCTGAAGGAAGACGGCGACGTAGCCCCGCGCTGCCCAGTGATTGCCGAGGAAGCCGCCACCCTTTCGAGACCCGCCGAGGCCGTGGCTGAAGAGCACGATGGGGCAGGGGCCGGCGCTGCCGTCGCCCGGCGGCGAGAACACACGAATCGGCACGGTGCGATCCCGGCCTTCGTCGGCCACGTTGAGGTCAAGCGGCGGCGGTGGCTCGCCGCCGGAACGATGCATGGGGTCGTAGGCCAGGGCCGTGCCTGCCATCACGAGGCTCGAGCAGAGGCACCAGGTGAGGCTGCGCATGCGAAGGAACTCCGGGCGGTTCCTCTTCAACGGTGCAGCAGGTCCGAGGTCGCACGGGGCGGCGACTCACCGCTGGCGGCGGCTTACTTCTTCCGGCGGGCGGACTTCTTCCCGGAGGCGGTTTTCTTGGGGTTGGCAGCGACCGGAGCCTCGGGTTTGTCACCCTCGACCGTCGCGATCTTCGACCGGCGGCCCTTCGCGGTCTTCGTGGATCCCGCGGCCGCGTCAGCGGCCGCTTGGCCCGGAATCAGCTGCGGCACGATGATGCAGTTGTCGCCCAGTTCGAGATCCTCCTCCTCCTGGATCGGACGGCCCCGGTCGTCGAGCTTGAGGTCGGCCTCGGCCGTCTTTTTTCTGGCGACGGCGAGGAGCTGCTCGTAGAGCTTGGCCCGGTCCTGGCCGTTGATCTGCGAGACGGCGCCGGCGACCTCGCCGAGGTACCGCAGGAAGATGCTCCGCCGCTGGCCTTCCTGCGCCACCCGGAGCCGCCGCCGCATGTACATGCCCAGGTTGCGGCCCACGGCCTGCAGCGCCAGCCGGATCTCCTTCTGGATCTCGGGATAGGAGGCGATCGCCTCCTTCGACTCGCTCGTGAACGGCACCCAGACGCTCGCCACGTGCACCATCGCCGTGACCGGTCCGTTCGGCAGCCCGCCCCGCGACTGGGAGAGACCGTACGACCGCCAGTTGGTCGAGGTGATCGTCTGCGTGACGGCACAGGCGGCGGGCTGAAACTGGAGCGGCACGCGGTTGGCATACCGCAGCACGTTCATGTTCTGTCCCTCGTCGACGCTGACGTGCTGCATGGCGCCGTGCAGGGCGTCGAGCTGCGGTTTCGTGAGCTTGGAGGGGCTCTGCCGCGGCGCGAGCTGCGCCTCGGCCAGGATCTTGTCAGACGCCTCGCCCCCCATACCCGTGAAGGTGGTGGTGAGAAACTGCCGCAGGCTGCGGGAGTCGCTCTCGGCCGCGAGCTCGCCAAGCCCCTCGCGGCTGATCTTCTGCGCGGCCACGCCGCCGCCGTAGGCGAGCGCCGCCTCGATGACGAACGGGTTGCCGCGGTAGACCGACGGCGGCCGGGTGGCCGCGGTGAAGAACTCTCCGGGCACGACCTGGCGGAGGCCGGCCAGCAGCCGCTGCTCGCCAATCGGCACGACGCAGTCGGTCGCCGGCGGCGGGATCTTGATTTCCTGGATCGCCTTGAACAGGGCATCAGCCTCGCCGCGGCCGAGTTTCCCGGCGGTGACGCGGGTGGAGAGCTTCGCCGTGTCGCAGATCTTCCGCGCCGTGCCGTGCGACACCCGGGAAAACGACTGCGTGAG
>CAJBSQ010000558.1 GCA_903958265.1 uncultured Planctomycetaceae bacterium | reverse complement strand
TGTGAGGATGGTGGTAAGGAAGTGTGAGTTTTTTGTGAGGAGTTTGTGAGGCTCCTCGGCGGTGGCGGACACGCCAAATGTGACTCCCGACAGAAGACCGCCGATAGCAAAAAGCGCGCCAGACTTTGCGGACCGCCCTCAAAAATCCGAAAGTGTTTTGTGGGCCTGAATTGGGCGGCTTCGGCTCGAGGCAGGAGGCGACTTCGGCCGCTTCGTGCCGTGGTGGCTGCCCGCCGAGCGGGCATCCGCACTGGGGGCGTGCCCACTGGCGCGGCAACTGGCTGCCATCCCGCAGGGTGAATGCCTGCGGCTACGAGGGTCGGGGCCGCGAAACAGCCGGCGGCCGTGTCGTCAGAACTTCTGAATCAGGTCGAAGCCGAGCATCGTCTGCTGGTTGCTGACGCCGTCGTTGTAGGGGCGATGCGGCCCCGTGGGCCCACCGAAGAAGTCCCAGCGGAAGCAGGGCCGCATCAGGAAGTTGCCCGTTGGCGTCCAGTTGGGGCCGACCGTCAGCGAGTAGTAGTTGCCCGGCAGCGGGACGTGATTCGGGTTGCTCGGCCGGTTGAGGCCCACTCGAGTGCCGTCGGTATCTTGAAACCACTCGAAGCGGGCGCCCCAGAGCCAGGTCTTGCTGACGCGGTAGTAGAGGTATTGATCGATGCCGGCCCAGAGGGCGGTGCCACCGCTGGCGAGGCCCTTGGCCTGCGTGCCGAGCCACTGGTGGAAGAGATACTCCCACCGGTCGGTCGGGCGGTATTCGAGAATCAGGCTGTAGCGGGTGCGGTTGGCGGAGGTGAGCGGCGGCGCCGGCTGGAAGAGGGGCGAGAAGTCGTTGCCCTCGTCGCCGGTCACGATCGCGAACGAGGTGGCGAGCGAGTTGTCGTCGTTCTTGACGCGGGCCCGCCCGAGGAAGTTGGCCTTGCTGTACGGCGAGGCGAGGCCGTTCCAGCCGTTCACGAGGCCACCGTCGAACTCGACGTTGTCCGACGCGTTCCAGTTGACGAGCCCACCCCAGTGGGTGAAGGGGCCGGCGAACTGATAGCTGTAGGCCTTCTGATAGAAGAAGTTGCCGACGGCGGGCACGCCTTCATAGCCGACGATCGTGTAGAAGTGGCCGAGCTTGAGCGAGAGATCCCGGCTGCCGACCTCGGCGTAGAGCTGGGGGATCGCGAGGCCGTAATACTCGCCACTGTTCCAATCCGTCGGGCCGGGATTCGTCTCCCAGCCCAGCGACATCGCGAGTGGAAAATCCTCGCCATACAGCACGTCGGTACGGGCCCCGATGCCGGTGGATCCGTCGGTGGGAAGCGTCCGTTCGCCGATGATGTAAACCTGGTTCATCATCGCTTCGTTGGCGCGATCGACGGCGTTGTAGGGGCCGTTGAACTTGCTTGGCGGCACGCCAAAGTTGCCCACGAAGCCACCGTTGAGCCAGCCAGAGATGCCGCCACGGTCGCCCGCGCCAAACAGGAACCAGTCCTGGCCGGAGGGAATCATGCCTGTCATGACGTCGTCGGTGAGCACCGGATCGAACGACTCGAACGAGCCGGCCTGACCCGGTCGGCCCACGAACGACTCCTCCTGGCCGACCGCGAAGAGCGGCCACAGCAGGCCCAACGCAACCGCCGCCCCGCGGGGTGCCGTGTTCTGAATCAGCCGCATGAGAGCCACCTCCAGATCGCCGCCTGCGTGAGCGGGACTCGCGGACGAACCCGTCCGTCCGCCGCCGTCTCCTCCCGCCCATCCGGCCGGCGGGGATGTCATCGGCGGAATCGTCGGCACGACCGGCGTACCCGGCAGGACCGGAGAAAAGGTCGGATGTCTCCTCGCCGGATCACGCGACCGGCACGGCTGGGTTGAGTTGCCGGATTTTCCCAGTCGGCTCGGCGGCCGCAGGGTTTGCCCAAACCCTGTGCTCTTTCAGACAGATCGGAGGTTTTTCAAGCCGCGATTCGGTTCGTACCGATGGCTACGCGTATCCGAAGTGGGGGAACTATGACGTGTGGCATGCCTGTGCGGTTGACGCGTGGAATCGCGGCGCTGGTCGTGGTGCTCGCCAGTGCGGGCTCGGCCGCGGCCCAGACCTACGGGATCGACTTCCGCAACACGCTGATGCCGGCATCGGGTGGCATGGCGGGCACGAGCGTCGCCGCGCCGCAGGACTTCCTCTCGGCGATCAACGCCAATCCCGCTGCGCTCACTCAGTATAAGGGCACCCACTTCACGATCGGAGGAGCCTTCGCGGAGGCCACGGTCGACCTCGAGCAGAAGGCGGCCGTGCCGCTGCTGGGCGTCGCGGCCTTCTCGGCCAAGAGCAGCACGCCGGGCGCCATCGTGCCGGCCATCGGCGTCGCGCAGGAGGTTGACGGGCTGCCGGTCCCGACGACCGTGGGGCTCGCCGTGCTCGGAGCAGCTGGGGGTGGATCGAGCTACGTGCAGGAGCCCGCCAGCAACGCCACCTCGTCGTACCTCCTCCTGCTCGAGTTCGCCCCGTCGGTGGCGGTGGAACTCACCGAGCGGCTGTCGATCGGCGCGACGATGTTCATCGGCGATGGCTACGCGTCGGGGCCCTTCGTGGGCACCAGCGGGATGACCAATGCCTACGCCCTGCGTGGCGGATTCGGCCTCGACTACGCACTCGGCGATGCCACCTGGCTCGGGGCCTATTACCAGACCACTCAGGCCTTCCGGTTCGAAAACGAGGCGGTGCTGTTTTCCGAGCGGCGGCCCCGCGACGTGGATATGGGTCTGCCGCAGCAGGTGGGCATGGGGATCGCCAACGAGTCGCTCCTCGACGGCAGACTGCTGCTCGCGGCCGATGCTTTGTATCTCGACTGGCGTAGCGCCGCCCTCTTCAACAACATCTATCGAGGGCAGTGGGTGATGCAGCTTGGCTCTCAGTACCGGGCGACGGACCGCGTGAAGCTCCGGCTCGGCTATGCGCTGGCCCAGAATCCGATCGACGAGTCCGTTGGCACCCGGATCGGCCCGGTCGAGGTGCCCGGGGGCGTCCCTGCCGTGAAGTACTTGCAGTCGCAGTTCGCCATCGTCAACGAGCATCGGATGGCGGCCGGCATCGGCGTCAGCGATCTCCTGATGCGCGGGCTCGACTTCGACGCCTTTGCGGGAGGCATGTTTCCGGCAGGAGAGAGTCTCGGCAGCGACACCTACGTGAGCGTGAAGAGCTACTGGCTGGGGGTTGGATTCACCTGGCACTTCGACCAGCCCCCGGCAGGCCGTGGGACGCCACGGTCATGAGGCGATCTCGGCAGCGGGTCGAGGCAGCGACGCATCAGCCGTGGGCCGTGTCGTCCTGCCGGAGCGCCTCGACCAGCCCGCGATAGACGCCGATTGCCCGGGCGGCGGCCGCGACGGCTTCGGGCATGTCGCCTGCGGCGAGCGGTGTGCGGGCCGCCATGGCGACCTCGCGAAGCCGGTCGCGATCCCGGGTGGCAAGGCCGTCGGCGGCCGATTCGACGCTGGCCACGATGCCATCGAGGAGGTCTGGCGACGCCGCGCAGGCGTACGAGCGATAGGGGCCGCCCCCCAGCATGGTGCCGGGCGGCAGGATCCGCACCGCCGCTTGCACCGGGGCGAGGTAGGTGAGCAGGGCGGCCGCGACTGCACCGACGAACAGCAGGGCCATCGCGGTGGAGACAACGAAGGCGACCGCGGGCGCGAGGTCCGGGCCGATCAGCCCGCTGAGCCAGCCTTCGGCAGCCACCGTCCAGGGATTGCAGATCAACGCGACCAGCAGGCTCACCGCCGCGACCGTGAGCATTTTCCAGGGCACCGCGGGCTGCTCGGCGACCGCGGGTGATTCCTCGGTGAGGGGCCACGGGGTCGAGTCGGCGGTGGCTCGCGAGGCCTCCTTCTCGCCCGCTCGGGCGACGATCAGGGTGACGTTGTCGGGAGCGCCACGGACGAGCGCGAGTCCGAGCAGGGCGGCGGCGGCCGCGGCGGGAGGCAGATGGCCCGCCAGCAGCCCGATCTCCTCGTCGGCCACCTGCCCCGAAAGGCCGTCGCTGCAAAGCAGGAATACGTCGCCCACCTCGACGGGGAACGGGCCCTCGATGTCGACGGCCACCTGCGGATGCGGGCCCATCGACCGCGTGATGATGTTCTTCGGGACCGTGATCTCGGTCCCTGCCGGATGCTCCGCCTCCATCTGCCAGGCGAGCGAGTGGTCCTGCGACAGCTGCTCGATCCTGTCACCCCTGATCCGGTAGGCCCGGCTGTCGCCCACGTGGCCGACCAGCGCGCCGCGAGGGAGCAGCGCCAGCACCGTGCAGGTGGTGCCCATCCCCCGGAGGTCGGCGGCATGCTCGCCGCGGGTGTGGATCTCGGCGTTGGCCTGCTCGATGCTCGACTTCAGCGCCAGTGGCGGCGATCGCGGCGCGGTCTTCTCGTACAGCAGCGGCACGTGCTCCGCCGCCAGGGCGCTGGCCATCTCGCCGGCGGCGTGGGCGCCCATGCCGTCGGCCACGAGGAACAGCCAGCCTCGCCGGCGATACTGCTCGCTGCTCCACGGCGGGAGCACGGCCTTGGCGTCTTGGTTGTTCGCCCGGCGCCGGCCGATGTCGGTCAGATCGCAGTATTCGAGGCTCGTGCCTGATCCCACGCGTCGAACCCCGCGGACCGCTGAGGAAGGAAAAAAGAGGGCGGAAGATCTGAGAGTCTAGCCAGCCGGGGGCGACGCCGCGACTTGGGGCAGGCAGGGAAGCCTGCGGGTGTGCCGCTGGTCTGGCGGCGGCCCCCGGAGGCTCCTATGGTTCCGGCCATGCGTCGGCAGCCCTTCATCGCCGTGGCCGCGGTCCACTCCGTCTCGGGCGGAGCGGTTGTCGCGCTGCTGGCAGCAAGCCTTCTGGTGACTGCGGCGTCTGGCTGCGTGCAGCGCCGGATGACGATCCGCAGCAACCCACCCGGTGCCCTCGTCTACGTCGACGACTATCAGATCGGGACGACACCCGTCTCCCACGACTTCGTCTACTACGGCACCCGCAAGGTTCGGCTGGTGAAAGATGGTTACGAAACCCTGACCGTGCGGCAGCCCTTCCCGGTGCCCTGGTATGAGATCTTTCCGCTCGACTTCGTGACGGAAAACATCATCCCGTGGGAAGTCAGAGACGAGCGGGTGGTCGAGCTCGCCATGCAACCGTCGTCGTCCACACCTCCAGAACTCGTCGTGGCACGGGCAGAGCAGGTGCGACTCGCCGCCGGCAGCCTGCCGCCTCTGACAGCCACGGCCGTGCCCGCTCCCGTGCCCCGGCCCGCTCCGGCGGTGCCACAACCGATCCTGGCGCCGCCTCCTCCGCTCCCCCCGATGCAGCAGTATGCGCCGCAGCCGCAGCCCGCTCCGATGCAGCAGCCGCTCGTCTTGCCGCCGCCGCAGGGGTTCCAGGGGCTGCAGCCATCCCGCCAGAATGCGCCAGCGCAGGGCATTCCTTCGCTCGGCCTGCCATAATCGCGGCATGCCGCCAGCCCCGAGTTCGACCCGTGCCGGCCGCGCCCCGATCGAGGCGCTCAAACTCGAGCGGCTGCGTGGCCTGCTGCGGGAGGTGCTGCCGCGCAACGCCTTCTACGCGGCGAAGCTGTCGCGGGTGGCCGATCCCGCCGGGCTCGAGTCGCTCGCCGACCTCGCCGACTGGCCGTTCACCTTCAAAGATGAGCTGGTGGAGGCCGCCGCCGCGGGCCGTCCCGGCAATCTCACCTGGGAGCCGGCGCGTTACGTGCGGTATCACCAGACCAGCGGCACCCACGGCCGCCCGCTGCCTGTGTTTGACACGGCAGCCGACTGGGCCTGGTGGATGGACTGCTGGCGGGTCGTGCTCGACCGCGGCGGCGTCGCGGCCGGCGACCGCGTGCTCGTCGCGTCGTCATTCGGGCCCT
>CAJBSQ010000557.1 GCA_903958265.1 uncultured Planctomycetaceae bacterium | reverse complement strand
GGGGTTCGTCGGGGAGGGCACAGGCGGGGTGATGGGCGTGCCCGGCGTGGTGATCAGGGGCGTTGACGGCAGGAGGCCACCGGGGCCGACCACGGCCGGCGCCACCGGCGGCGGCGAGGTCGCGAAGGACACTCCCGCTACGGAGATCTGACCCTGGCCGTGGTTTTCGGGCTGGATGCTCACCGCGTTGTGAGTCGCCTCCACGTTGCCGGTGACGCGGACGTTCTGCCACTGCATGCCGATGTCACCGAAGCCGCCGTCGGCGAACTGGCTGCCCTCGATTCTGCCACTGTTGGTCGCGCTCGTGCCGCCGCCGGCGGCCGCACCGGCACGGGCCGTTGGAGCCGCGCCGGTGAGCGGAATGGCCGGGGCCGGACCGGCGGGCGGTGCGGTCGAAGCCGGCGTGATCGGCTGACCGAACTGCCGCGACCCGGTCGTGATCGCGCTGACGTGATCGACTTCGGGTTGGATCTCAAGGCCGCTGCGCAGCGTGGCCACCCGGCCGCCGACCGTCACGTTGGACCACTGCAGGCCGATGTCACCGAATCCGCCGTCGGCCACCTGGCTGGAGACGATCGCGCCGGTGTTCGTAGGGCTGACGGGCGTGAAGAAGGTCAGGTGGCTGCTGGTCGTCTGCCGGGGCGGCTTGGAAAGCGTGATTCTCGCGGGGCCGCGGATCGACGCGATCACGGTGTTCGCGCGGATGCCGCGGCCGGTGACGAGCATGCCGGGAAAGAGCATGCTCGTGGCAGGGGCGGACGTGCCGGGAGGCCTCGTGAGCATGACCCCGCGGGCGTTGGCGGTCAGGCGGCCCACGAGCGTGGGGGGGCCGAAGTTCGGCGAGCTGGTGGTCGGCTGGATCAGAAGCCGCTCCGCCCTAACGTCGAGCGAGCCACCCACCGTCACGCCGCGCAGCTGCAGCCCCGTGTCGCCGAAGCCGCCGTCGGCGAACTGGCTGTCGCGGATCGTACGGGCGTTGACGGGCATCGCCTGAGCCGGTGACGCAAACGGAATCACGGAAGGCGTGACCGGCACGTCCGGGGAGCCGATCGTGTTTCGTGACACGATCGACAGGCCGCCGCCCACGTGCAGCCCGCTGGCCTGAATGCCCAGCGGCCCGAAGCCGCCGTCGTTGAACTGGCTGGAGATGATGGAGCCGGAGTTAGCGACCACGCCGGGCGAGCCGGGTGGCACCTTCAGCGGCAGCGCGTTCGCGCCACCCGCGGGCACCGGCTGCGTGCCTCCGGCGGCCGGCCTGCCGATGCCCTCGTCGTACAGATCGACCCGCAGGGCCCCGCTGAGCGTGGTGTCTTGCAGCTGCAGGCCGAGCGTCGTGAAGCCGCCGACGTTGACCTGGCTGCCGCTGATCAGGCCCGTGTTCACCGCCGCCGAGGGGTATTCATAGTCGGCGGGCGGCGTGGGCGGCGAGCCGCTGTTGTTCGGGGCCGTGAGCTGCAGCGACGCCCCCCCGCCTGCCGAGACCTCCGCGAACTGCGTGCCCAGCAGCGAATAGCCGTAGGGCTGGAACTGGCTCTGGATGATGGAGCCCGTATTGGGGTTCACGGGTGTGGCAGCGAGCGCCCGCCGTTGTTCCAACGACTCGGCCTGAACGAGCCGGAGGTGGCTTGTGCGGCGCGTGCGTCGGGCTCGACGATCAGCATTCAACATACGCATCGGCCTTCAGTACGGGGCCGATCGTCAGGGTGTTCGCCACAGGACCGCGGACGGAGCCATCCATCGAATAGGAGCATACCCCTGCACGCCGTGCAAACTCTCACTGGCCGAAATACGTCCGATCCTTGTTGCCCCG
>CAJBSQ010000556.1 GCA_903958265.1 uncultured Planctomycetaceae bacterium | reverse complement strand
TGTTGTCGTCCCGTATCACTGTCCCGCTTGCTTTCGGGCCCAAGAGCGGGTTCGCTACCGGTGTTTTAGTCGGGCATTTCGGGCGTGGCCGCACGCCTTCCAGGGAGTCGTTGATGTCGCAGTTTCCGGTGTATGGAGAGATCGACGGGCCGATCGTGATGATCGGGTTTGGTTCGATCGGTCGCGGAACGCTGCCGCTCATCGAGCGGCACTTTACGTTCGACCGCTCGCGTTTCGTGGTCATCGACCCCGACGACCGGGATCGAGCGATCCTCGAGCGGCACGGCATTCGCTTCATCCATCAGGCGGTCACCCGGGACCGCTACCGACATCTGCTCGAGCCGCTGCTCACCGCCGGCGACGGTCGCGGGTTTTGTGTGAACCTGTCGGTCGATACCTCTTCGCTCGACATCATGCGGCTGTGTCGGGAACTCGGCACCCTGTCTATCGACACGGTCGTCGAGCCCTGGCCCGGTTTCTATTTCGATCGCAGTGCCGGCCCGGAGGCCCGCACCAACAACGCGCTCCGCGCCACCGTCCGGGAGGAGAAGGCCCGCCACCCCGGCGGCACCACCGCCGTCTCCTGCTGCGGCGCGAATCCGGGCATGGTGTCGTGGTTTGTGAAGCAGGCGCTGGTCAATCTCGCGAACGACACCGGCCGCGGCGGGGCGCAACCCGCGGCCGACGACCAGGTCGGCTGGGCCACGCTGATGCGCGACCTCGGCGTGAAGGGGATTCACATCGCCGAGCGGGATACGCAGCGGGCGAAGCATCCCAAGCCGATCAATACGTTCGTCAACACCTGGTCGGTGGAAGGCTTCCTGTCGGAGGGAATGCAGCCCGCGGAACTCGGCTGGGGCACCCACGAGCGGTGGCTTCCGGAGAACGGCCGGCTGCAGACGATCGGGTCGAAGGCGGGGGCCTACCTCCTGCAGCCCGGGGCCAACACGCGGGTCCGCTCCTGGTGCCCAACGCCGGGGCCCCAGTACGGGTTTCTCGTCACCCACAACGAGTCGATCTCGATTGCCGACTACTTCACGCTCCGCGACGGCGACCGGGTCGCCTATCGCCCCACGTGCCACTACGCCTACCACCCCGCCGACGACGCCGTGCTCTCGCTCCACGAACTGTTCGGCCGCGGCGGGGAGCGGCAGGATTCGATCCACATTCTCGGCGAAGACGAGATCATCGACGGCATCGACGAACTCGGCGTGCTCCTCTACGGCCACGAGAGGAATGCCTACTGGTATGGCTCCCAGTTGTCGATCGATGAGACCCGCGACCTCGCCCCCTACCAAAACGCCACCGGGCTGCAGGTCACGTCGGCCGTGCTCGCCGGGATGGTCTGGGCGCTCGAAAACCCACACGCCGGCATCGTCGAGGCCGACGAGATGGACTACCAGCGCTGCCTCGAAGTGCAGCGGCCCTACCTGGGGCCGGTGACGGGCCACTACACCGACTGGACTCCGCTCGACGGCCGGCCGGGGCTGTTCCCGGAAGACATCGATCCGACCGATCCGTGGCAGTTTCGCAATGTCCTCGTTCACTGATCACGAACCCTGATCAGTGGTGGCTTCCGCGGTGCCCACCATGGGGCAGGGAGGACCACCGGCTACGCCCGGAAGCCCGGCCCGTCGGCACGGTGGCGTTCCCATGCCTCGCGCCACGTGGCCCAGGCGATCGGGGCCACGGGCACGAGTTCCTCACCGGCCTCCGAGACGGCGGGCGGAGCGCCGGGAAGGTCGGCGAACGCTGCCGTGGCCTCGTCGGCGGCAGCCAGGCGATGGTAGCCCGCGATGGCGAGCCGTACGGGCTGCTCCGCCTCGGCCGGAAGCCCGTCGAGCCATCCCGTGTCGACGATCCGCGACTCGATGCTGTCTGCATGCCGGGCGAGTTCCACCACGAGCGGCGGACGGTCGATGTCGGTCGCGCCGAGCGCGACGGTGATCCGATCGACCGCCAGCCCGACCTCGTCGACCGTGATGCCCAGCCCTTCGCAGGCAGCGGCCCGCTCGAGCAGGCCGATCACGTCACGCTCGAAGAATGTCGCGATGTCGCGCTGCAGTTCGTGCCGCTGCCGGTCGACACGGCCGATGCTCCCCCCCGCCCTCCGCGATCCCCGGGCGTGGATCCGCCGCAGCCGGGCAAAGAGTTTGGGAATGGTGCCCGAATGGAACCCTGGCAGGAGCAGCCTCCGCATCGTCTCGCCGTGATGGCCGACCTGCACGGGGCGGAGCGTGGCCGACCGGTTTGCCGCGTACAGCCGCCAGTTTTCCTTCAGCTCCCAGGCCAGGAAGCCGAACACGCCAGGAATGCAGGTCGATACGAACGTGACCGCCGTGAGCGCGAGGCCCCGCTCCATGCCGGTGGTGTCTACGAGCTGGGTGGCGACCACCGGAATCATCGGCACGAGCAGTTTGTGCGACACCGTCACCACGGGGAAATGCTTGATCGGGTTGAGCTGCGGCTCGATGAGCAGCGTGATGCAGAATCGCACGCCGGCCTCGACAACCGACCACACCGCGCCGAGGACGGCCTTGACCGCGAGCATCAGCCCCGACTCGTCGGAGCGAAATCGCAGGCTCTCGTCGACCGCGTAGAGCGTGCCCTCGACGAAGTCCATCGCCCGCCGGAAGGTGTCGACGATCCAGGAGAGGAGCCCCACGATCACGTGCAGGTGAAACTGGTGCAACACCCGGCCGGCCGCCTCGACCACCTGCTCCTGAAGCTGGCGGCCCACGCGAGAGTTGAGCACCACCGCGCTCGCGGCGAACACGCTCGGGGCGATCCAGGGCGTGGTGCGCGACAACCAGCGACCGCTGTGAGGCAGCACAAGCCAGGTCGCCAGCGTGACGAG
>CAJBSQ010000555.1 GCA_903958265.1 uncultured Planctomycetaceae bacterium | reverse complement strand
GCCTTCTGTCTTGCCACCGTCGCGGGCATCGCGATCGCCGCCGGCGACCAACCGAGCCGCGCCGGTGGGGCTGCGAAGCCGCGGGCGTCGGCCGCCCCAGCCGCGACGCCGGTCGCGGCGCAACCACCGGCTCCGAAGAAGCCCGTGCTACTGCCCGGCACCGGCTCGCTCGTCAAGAACGTGGTCGATGATTTCGAGGATGAGAAGTGGTCGTGGCGCTACAACCACCCCAAGAGTTCGGAAGAGCAGGACAAGCGGATGCGGGGCCCACTCGGCAAAAGCATGAACGGCCGCTGGTTCGAGGGCCCGAAGCGGGGCACGCCCGACGTCGTCAAGCGGGTCGACCTCCCTGCGCCCGGCCTGGAGGGGAGCGAGCATGGTCTCCTCGTGGCGACACTCCACGGCGGCATTCCCAACCGCGTCACCTACCAGATGCAGCAGGACGACCTGATCTACAACCTCTCGAAGTTCACCGGCCGCAGCATGTCAGTCGGTGACAGCCCCAGCATCACCGTCCGCGTGTACATGCCGCCGTTCGAGCAGTGGGAGAATCGCACCGGGCCGAGCTTTGGCTTCCGTGCCGGCTGCTTCACCCATGCCGTCATCACGGGCGACGACCATCCCGACGAGGGTGAATACGGCCTCGAGGAATACTGGCCAGGCATGTTCGTCTGCTTCGAGAGCAGCCATTCCGGCAAGTTCAAGGAAGACGGCGGCTACATCCGGGTCCGCAGCGGCCGCAACGGCGGCGAGATCCGTGGGCCCCGGATCGAGCAGCTCGGGTGGTGGACGCTCGGCATGTCGTTCACGCCCGACGGCATGGTGCACTACTTTGCCAGCCCCGGCGTGGACGAGCTGACGATGGACGACCACATCACGTCGCAGTTTCCCTACGGCTACCGCACGGAGTTGCTGAAGACGTTCTTCTTCAATGTCTGCACCCAGGACGATGGGCGGACCTGGAGCACGCCGTGGGTGATTGACGACCCGAAGGTCTACTTCGTCAAGCGTCCCCAAATGGCGACGTCGAAGGCGACGAAGCGCTGACCCGCTGCCTGCTCGAACGAGAGCGCGGCCAACGGCCCCCCGCGTTCGTCGATCCCCGCGGTTCATTTCTCAGGTTTTCAGAGCGTCGCCGAAGCCGCCGGCGTGGCGGAAGGGGCTGCGGTCGCGGACGGTGCGAAACGCCCAGGTGAGAAACAGGCCGCAGGTGACGATAAAAAAGAGCGGCAGCAGGCCGACCACACACCGGAAGGCGGGCATCTCAGGAGCCGCACCAGCGGCCGCGGATTGGCTGCCGGTGAGGCCGGCCGCCTCAACCCCCGCCACCGCGCCGGCGAAGGCGAGGCTCATCAGGCCGTAGCTCACGTTGACCGCGAGTCCACGGAAGCTGAGCACCGTTGCCCGTCGATCAGACCCAACGATCTGGTTGAGATAATAGCTCTGGAGGAAGACGACCATGCTGATGACCAGCGAGAGCAGCATCGCAAACAGCGCTCCCCACCACGGCACGAAGCAGCCGGTGCCTACGAGGCCGATGAGTGTCACGGCGATGAGCACGAGAAAGTTCTGCCACGCATCAGTCCGCATCGCCAGGCGGCGGATCGGCCCCGCGGCCAGCAGGCTCACGGCCGCCGATCCCGCGGCAACGAAGCCGAAGGCCGGCTCGGGAATCTCGATCTGCCGATAGATTTCGCTCGAAACGACCAGCAGCTGCCGGATCGGCTGATCGCACAGCACGCCAGCCACGATCACAACGAGCACAAGCGGATGGGAAATGATCCAGCCGCCGGTCGAGAGCGTCTGCCGAAATGGCCCCAGCAGGCCGGATGCCGGGGCAGGGCCTTCCCGGGGTGGCTCTCGCATCGCGAGCGTCACGCCCACGGCTCCCAGAGCTGACCCGAGCGTAAGCCACACCGGCAGCCGAAACGTGTCGGCTGCCGTGAGGGTGGCTGGCAGGCCGAGCGCCGCCGCCACCGCATTGAGTGGCCGGGAATCATAGACCAGCCCTCCGGTCACCATCGCTGCAATCGTCACCACGGCTCTCGCCTGCATGAGGCGTTCGAGCACCTGCGGCCACTGGGCGGCGTGCCCGGCGGCCTGGAGTGAGTCGTAGGCGAGCGCTTCGTCGGCACCCGAGGCGAAGGCTTCGGCGGCACCGCTCACGATCCGATTGAGCAGGAGCGCGGGAAAGACCCAGACAGACGGCACCGGCACCAGGCAGAGCAGGAGCATCTCCACCACCATCAGGCCGGCCGCCGCCACGAGCAGTCGTCGCCGGCCAACCAGATCGGCCAGCGCCCCCGAAGGCACCTCCAGCAGCACGATCGCCGCCGCCCACACGGCGTTGAGCAGCCCGAACTGCTCGAGTGTGATCCCGAAATCAAGAAACAGGATCATGAAGACGGGATAATAAAACCGCATGTTGAACAGGATTCGAAACGCCACGAACAGCGGCACGTTGCGGCGGGCCAACACGGCGGCCGACGGTGGAGTGGGCGGTTGATTCATCGATGAACTCACGAGCCTGCCAGGAGGGGCTTTTCTCCTGGCACATGGCGATGCTGATTCGCTTCATGGTTTCGTCGCATAACGCTACTCACGACAGGCCTCTCGCCTTCGTGCGGCGCGATCTAGTGACTCACCACGTTGCGAGCCAGCCCGAGTTTCTGCAGCAAACAAATCGTCAAATAGCCTGTATCAAGTTCCCACCATTGGCGGCCAAAGCGTGCCGAATTAATGTTCGCATGATGATTGTTGTGCCAGCCTTCGCCATGAACCAATAAACCCAGAATCCAGTTGTTGCGGCTGTCATCCGGCACGTCGTAATTTCGATATCCCCACAAATGCGTGATGGAGTTTATGGACCAAGCGGCATGCATCACCAAGACGGTTCGCAGGAAAACACCCCAGACGATCAGACTCGATCCCATGCGAACTCCACTGTCTACATTTCCCTGCGGCAGCCAACCCAAGCCAAATCCGACGGCAAAATAAACAAACATGTGAATGGCAACAATCAGCGACATCACCAGCTTGTTATCGGTCCAGGTATAAAAAACTTGGCGTGTCAAATCGCGTGTAAAGCGGTGATACGTTTCTTTGCGAGAGCTTTCGCGATTGATCAGCAATAACCAGCCAATGTGGCTCCACAGCATACCGGCCTTCGGCGTATGCGGATCGGGCTGATCATCCGTGTGCAGATGGTGACGGCGATGCACCGATACCCACCAGACGGCGGACTCCTGAAGACAACAGGTACCCAGCAATGCCAAGCAATACTCAAACCATTTCGGGCACTCAAAACTTCGATGGCTGAGCAATCGATGAAACCCGACTGTGATGCCCAAAATGCCAAACAGGAAATAGCCGAAAACCAGTGACAGAACGCCCGCCCAACTAAAATACCAGGGGTCCAGCACCAGCAAACTCAGCAGGTGAACTGCTCCGATCACGATCAGATAAGGCAGATTGATACGCAGAGGACGAGCACCTTCCGGCAAATCAACGTTGCGATTGAGGGTGAGACGCGGGGTTGATTCTGACGTTTGCCGCATGGAAGGTCCTTCGTCGACTCTGATGCTGGAACGATGAAAGGATAGACCGGCCAATGGCACCCCCACAAGCATGGCCGGACTGCTGAACGCCTGGAAGATGTCGCGGTCATCGTGGACTTGCACGAGCTCGCCCCAGTCAGCGGGCGGCCCGCGGGCGGGCGACACCGGCGGCGGTACGAACGGC
>CAJBSQ010000554.1 GCA_903958265.1 uncultured Planctomycetaceae bacterium | reverse complement strand
TCGCTGCCTCCAGCCTGCCGGCGAGCGCGTCGACCGCCGGCCGCGACACGGTGCCCGCCGCGAACACGGCTGCCGGGTCGTAGCGGATCGGATCCTCGGGGGGCTTGGGACGGATCACACTCATGGCGGGCCTCGCGAGGAACGGACGGTTTGGTGGGAACGGGCGACCGTGTAGATTCTGGCGGTCGGAGCCTAGCCGATCGCCGCAAGCCGCCGCAAATCACCCCACGCTGCAGGAACCACCGCCGTGAAAGAGCACGAACTGATCCGCGAACTCGCCGAAAAGAATGCCTCCAAGATCGTGATGCTCGTGGCCGACGGCCTGGGGGGCCTGCCGCTGACGGCAGGCGGCGCCACGGAACTCGAGACGGCAGCGACGCCAAACCTGGATCGGCTCGCGGCCACGGGCACCAGCGGCTCGAGCGTGCCGGTGCTGCCGGGCATCACGCCCGGATCGGGCCCCGGCCACCTCGGCCTGTTCGGCTACGACCCGCTCGAGTTCAAGATCGGCCGGGGTGCCCTCGAGGCCACCGGCATCGGCTTCGAACTCGGCCCCCAGGACGTCGCCGCCCGCGGCAACTTCTGCACGCTCGACGCGGCGGGAAAGATCTCCGACCGCCGGGCGGGCCGGATTCCGTCGGAGGAGAGCTTCGCCGTCGTGGAAAAACTCCAGGCGGTGAAGATCCCCGGCGTGGAGACGTTCGTGAAGCCGGTGAAGGAGCATCGGTTCGTGGTCGTGTTCCGGGGAGAAGGGCTCGATGGACGCGTGGCCGACACCGATCCGCAGGCCGTGGGCGTGGCCCCACTCGACCCGCAGCCGGTCGATCCCGCCGCCACGAGGACGGCCGAGGTGGCGAAAGAGTTCGTGAAGCAGGCGGCCGCAATCCTCGCCGGCGAGCCGAAGGCCAACGGCCTGGTGCTCAGGGGCTTCGCCGGCAAGCCCGCGCTGCCATCCTACGAGCAGCTCTATGGCCTGAGGGCCGCGGCGATCGCGGTCTACCCGATGTACAAGGGTCTCGCCCGGCTCGTGGGAATGACGCTCGTCGGCAAGGCCCAGTCGCTCGACGAGCAGATCGGCGAACTGAAGAAGTGCTGGGACGACTACGACTTTGTCTTCCTCCATTTCAAATACACCGACTCCACCGGTGAGGACGGCGCCTTCGACCAGAAAGTGAAGCGGATCGAGGAACTCGATCGTGCGATCCCGAAGATCGAAGCCCTGAAGCCGGACGTGCTGATCGTGACCGGTGACCACTCGACGCCCAGCCGACTCAAGGGCCACAGCTGGCATCCGGTGCCGACCCTCCTGGTCGCCGACACCTGCCGACCGGACGGCCTGGCCTCGTTCTCGGAACGCGACTGCCTGCGAGGCGGCTTCGGGATCTTCCCGGCCAAGCACCTGATGCTGCTGGCCATGGCCCATGCCCAGCGGTTCGGCAAATACGGCGCGTAGACTAAATCCTGAACTCGTCGGGAACGACAGACAGGAAACCGACAGGAAACGGGCAGGCGGAGGGATCGGCGTGAGGATGGCGAGCGTGAGGCTGCCGCAGCCTCAGCGAGACAACTCATGCCGTCCCGCCGCCGGGGTTGGGCCGACCTCTCTGGCTGCCGCCGGGAACGGAATGATCGGACAAGAAACGGGCAGGCGGAGGGATCGGCGTGAGGATGGCGAGCGTGGGGC
>CAJBSQ010000553.1 GCA_903958265.1 uncultured Planctomycetaceae bacterium | reverse complement strand
GTGGTGCAGGGGGCCTGGCATCTGTCTCCGGCGCTGGGCGACCGGATGCTCGCGGCGAAGGTTCTCGATCACCCGGTGTGCGCGCGGGAACTGCTGCCGCAGGATCTGAAGTTCGAACTGGCCGATCTGACGTGTGAAGAGGCGATGCGTCTCGCCCGATTTCTGGCGACGGTCGTCGGAAAGGCGCACGCCCGTCAGCTGGATGAGCCCACCCGCAAGGCCTGGCAGGAGGAGCTGAGCGGCCATCGCTCAAAGACGCTCGACGCCCCGTCGTGGCTGTGGGCGAGCGTGGTCGACCTGCTCGCAACCCACGAAAAGGCCTACCTCGAGCACTGCCGTCGCTACGCGGTGGAGGCGACACGGACGTAGGCAGCCCGGACGCTGCGTCGATGAGGCGGGTGCGGGTCAGACCGTGGTTTGCTGGCCCGCCGGCTGGGCGATCTGCGGCCTCGGCACGACGCGATCCCGGATGAGGCGTTCGGAAAGCGTTGCCGAAATGCCTTGGAATCGTCTCTCCTCCATGATGTTGACTAGTCTGATGACTAACGCTTCTATTCTTTTGGTATGAAAAACGTCAGTACGTACGAGGCGAAGGCACACCTTTCGCGACTCATTGCCGAGGTGGAGCGAACAGGCAAGCCGGTGACAATTTGTCGCAGCAATCGTCCGGTCGTCGATATCGTCCCGCACCGCGGCGTCCGCGACCCTTTGGAGCAGGCTCCACATCTTCAGGGAGCTCGATTTCACGGCGACCCCTGTGCGCCGGTGTCGTTGGAAGACTGGCCCGAGACGGCCCGCTGAATGCTTCTGCTCGATACCCACGCTCTGGTCTGGCTGGCGTCGGACCGAAAGCAACTGACGGAGAACGGGCAGGCGGCGATCCGGCGGTCATCAGGCCGGATTTTCATGTCGGCTATTTCCAGCCTGGAGATCGCCCTGCTCGTCAAACGGAATCGGCTCGAACTGCCGCTCACCCCCGAGCAGTTCGTCGCGGAGTGCCTTCGGCATCATGGCATCACCGAGATCCCGGTCGATTCGACGATCGCGATGGCTGCAGCCACGTTGCCCGACATCCACAACGACCCCTTTGATCGCATTCTCGCATCCACTGCGATCATTCACCGACTGGAGCTGCTCTCCAAAGACACGATGCTGCCCAAATATCCCGGTCTGCGGGTCGTCTGGTAGGCGAGTGCGGCAGGCAGGCGCCAAGGCCCGTGCACATCTGCCAGGCATCACGTGGCAGCCCGGCTTCGAAGGATAGGACGATCAGCGACACGTTCACGAGCCGCTCCGGGGAAACCTGCCTCACGGAGGCAACGGCTCCCGACTGAACTGATGCACTTCCCGTGCGAGATGGCAGAAAATTATCACAGCCCCGGAAATGCAGGCGAAAAACAGGATTTCCAGGTAGCAGTGGCCGTGTCCCTAGGCCGGGCCTCAACGGTTCGGTGGCCGAGAGTCCCCGCCATGGTGACGAGGGGTGTTCAAGGCTCTCCGGGAACCGCTTTCTGGGACGGGGAAGGCCCGGGAGACCCGAGCAACCCGCTCACGACTTGCTCATCAGGCGGGCAATGCTGGCGGACATGCCATTGACCGGGCTATCCTCCATTGCCCGGGCTATCCTCTTACCGATGTTTCGTGCCGGCTTGGGCGGTTGGTCAACCTGCTTCTTGGGAGCCATTCAATGCGGTTTACGGTAGTGCTTGAGCAGGAGCCTGACGAAGGGTTCGTGGCGTCGGTTCCGGCGCTTCCCGGATGCGTCAGCCAGGGAGATACCCGCGAAGATGCACTGCGAAATATTCGTGAGGCGATTGAACTGTACCTGGAGGACTGCCGAGAATCGGGCGATCCAATTCCGTCGGAATCCGGAAGAGAGTTTGTCGAGATTGAGGCCGCGTGACCGCGAACCGACATGCCAAAGCTGCCAACGGATTTGAGCGGCCAGGATGTGCGGACGGCGCTCGAGAGACGTCAGTTCGAGTTTCGCCGGCAAAAAGGAAGCCACATGATCCTGGGCCGTTCCGAGCCGGCAGGCCGAGTCGTCGTGCCTGACCACAAGCACGTCCGTGTCGGTACCTTGCGAAAGATCATTTCGCAAGCGGGCCTGACGGTGGAAGACTTCCTGAAAGCTGTCGAGGGTGACTGACGACCATCGATCGGCATAGGCTGATGCGCATGGCAGCCGGTTCCTTCACCCCGCCCACAGGCCTGCGGCCTTCATGATCTCGAGCGTGAGGATGATCCCCACACCCATGAGCGATTCGCCAGCGATCAGGCCGCTCGACACCGGCACCGTGTAGGTCTCGGCAACGTTCGGCCGAGCCCGGGCGACGAGCCAGGCGACCAAGGCTCCGGCGAACATCGCGATCGAGTTGAAGGCCGGGATCACGCCCGCGATGCCGAGGCCCGTCGTCGATGGCAGCCAGGGCCGCCAGGCCTTGGGGCCGAGTTCTTCGAGCAGCGTCAGCACGATCCCGATGGCGGCGCCGACCGCGATCGCCGCGACCGCCCCGGCCGGCAGCGCATCGATCCCCTTGGCGAGCAGCTCGGCGACGCCGGCCCAGACCTTGGCCGACGGCGCGGGCAGGGCCTCGGTGCCGAGCCGGGAGGGATCGCGCTGCACCACGAAGAGATAGGCCGGCACTGAGACGATCGTGCCGGCGATCACGCCGAAGAGCTGCGAGATCGTC
>CAJBSQ010000552.1 GCA_903958265.1 uncultured Planctomycetaceae bacterium | reverse complement strand
GCTCGGCGCCGCCGAGCCAGTCGCGGCTGCGAAAGTCACCCACCATCCAGAGCACCCGCGGCTCCGCAGAGCCACCGGCGGACTCGCCGGAGAGTTCCCGAGCCACGGCCGCGATCGCCTCACGCGGACCGGCGGATCCCGCAGACTCCGCCGTGTCGCCGAGCGCGTCCTGCACCGCCTGCACCGTGGCCGGCGAGACCGGCTGCCGCGGGAGCACCAGCCGGAGGCCGCCCCGGTCGCCGGCCGTTGCCGCGAACTGCGACGACAGGCCCACCGTGAGCTGCTGGCTGCCCGAACCCGCGGCGAGGTCGGCAGCGATTCGCTCCACGACGCGGCGGCCCCGATCGAAGGCCGTTGCCGGTCGGGTGTCGCCCGCGGCGGCCTCCGGAACCGGCTCCATCCGCTCGCCTCCGGTGCGGTCGCCCATCGAGCAGCTGTCGTCGAGCAGCACCAGGTGCGCCGTGGTGGCGGTGCCGAGCAGGCCGCCGGCCGCCGCCCGCCAGCGCGGCCCGGCCAACGCCAGCACGAGCCCCAGCACCGCCGCCGTCCGCAGCGCCAAGAGGAGCAGCTGCCGCAGCATCACCCGCGTGCGGTACTTCCGCTGGCTGGCAAGCAGAAACTCCATGGCCGCCCACTTCACCCGCCGCTGCCGCAGCAGGTTGATGAGGTGGATCAGCACGGGGGCCGCCGCGAGCGGCAGGCCCCACCAGACAAGCGGCGCGAAATCGAACGTCGGCATGGGTCTCCCCGCTCCGTCTAGACGGCCATGCTCGCGCGGCGCGACAGAAACCGCACCAGCGCCGCGTCGAGCGGCTCACCGGTCCGCACCAGCGCGTAATCGCAGTGGAGCGCCGCCGACCGCCGGCGAATCTCCGCCAGGAAGGCCTGCACCGCCGCCAGGTAGCCTTCGCGGAGGCCGCGGGGATTGCAGGCGACGTGCGCGGGCAGTTCGAGCCCTTCGAACCGCGTCGGCCCCTCGAATGGAAAGTCGAGCTCGTCGTCATCCATCACCTGCACCACGGCCAGATCGTGCCCCCGCGTTCGCAGCAGGTGCAGGCCCTTGAAGATGCCGTCGCGATCGCCGAGCAGGTCCGACACCACGATCACCATGCCCCGCCTGGGCAGCGTCTCGGCGGCGGTCCGCAGCACCCGCGGAAAATCTCCGGGGCCGGCGTTCCGCGGCGCCTCGAGCACGTCGCACACGTTCGCCAGCTGCGACCGCTTCGTGCGGGCCGGCACCTGCGTCCGGAGCCGGTCGTCGAACACGCCGCAGCCCACCGCATCGCCGTGGGAGAGCGCGAGCCAGGCGAGGCTCGCCGCCAGCGTGGCGGCGCAGTCGTACTTCGTCGGCCGCGGCGGCGTTGCGGCGGGGCCACCGGCGTAGTCCATGCTGGTCGAGCCGTCGACGAGCAGGGTGAGGCGGAGATTCGTCTCCTCCTCAAACTCCTTGACGTAGTAGCGGTCTTGCCGCCCCCAGACCTTCCAGTCCACGCGGCGGAGGTCGTCGCCGCGGACGTATTCACGGTGCTGCAAAAACTCCACCGACTGCCCCTTGTAGGGGCTCTTGTGGAGCCCGGCGAGAACGCCCTCGACCACCGCCCGCGCCCGAAGTTCGAGCCGGTGGATGCGAGCGATCGACTCAGGATGCAAAGATCGTCTGGAACCGCGGGTCACGCGACAGTTCGTCCTCTCTGGCTGGGGTGGCCTCGATGATCCGTTCGATGATGGCGTCGGGGGTCACGCCCTCGCTCTCCGCGGCGAAGCCCACCACGATCCGGTGCCGCAGCACCGGCGGCGCGAGGGCGCGGATGTCTTCGGCGGCGACGTGGACCCGGCCTTGCAGGAGGGCCCGGGCCTTCGCTCCCACGATCAGAAACTGCACCGCCCGCGGCCCCGCGCCCCAGACGAGCTGGTCTGAGACGAAGTCTGGCACGCCCTTCTCGCCCGTGCGGGTCTGGCGCACGATCGCCAGGGCGTAGCGGACGAGGTGATCGCTCACCGGCACCTCCCGCACGCACCGCTGCAGGGCGAGGATGTCGGCCGCCGAGAGCACGGGCCGCGGCTCCTCCGCCGGCAGCCCCGTCGTCCGCCGGGCAATCTCAAACTCCTCGTCGAAGGTCGGATACCGCACGAAGACCTTGAACATGAAGCGGTCCTGCTGCGCCTCGGGCAGCGGATAGGTGCCTTCCTGCTCGATCGGATTCTGTGTGGCGAGCACGAAGAAGGGATCGACGAGCGGATGCCGGACGCGGCCCACACTCACCTGCCGCTCCTGCATCGCCTCCAAGAGCGCCGCCTGCGTCTTCGGGGGCGTGCGGTTGATCTCGTCGGCGAGGACGACGTTGGCAAACAGGGGGCCCTCCAGGAATCGCGGCTGCCTGACCCCCGTGGCGCGGTCCTCCTCGAGCACATCGGTGCCGATGATGTCGGAGGGCATCAGGTCGGGCGTGAACTGAATGCGGCTGAAGGAGAGATCGAGGCTCCGGGCGAGCGTGCTCACCAGGAGGGTCTTGGCGAGCCCCGGCACTCCCTCGAGGAGACAGTGACCGCGGCTGAAGAGGCTGATCAGCAACTCCTCGATCACCTCCCGCTGCCCCACGATAACCCGTGAGAGCTGCTCGGTGATCCGATCGTGCGCCTCGTGCAGGCGGTCGACGGCGGAGACGACGGGGGCGGTCATGCGAGGCGAGGCTCCAGGGGACGGTCAGCGTTGAAAAATCGGCAGCGATCCCTTGTCGAGCTGCAGGATGACGAGGTTCGTGGCGGTCGTGTAGACGGTGCCGATGTAGCCCTGTGGCCAGAAGGCACCGTCGCGATCCCGCTGGGCCTCCGACACCAGCCGCTTCTCGACCTGCCCGCGATAGGTCTCCCAGCCGGGCCCCCCGTCACGATACATCACCTGGGCGTAATAGAAGTGGGCATAGTGCCAGTGTCCGAAACTGTTGTTGCCGATGGAGCCGAGGTGCCGCTTGGCGTAGGCGAGCATCCGGGGCACGTGGGTGTCGTCCTCCTCGCCGGCATTGAACAGGCAGGCGATCGCCGCGGCCGAGATTGCAGGCCGGCCGCCGCCCCCCTTGGAGCTGTACTGCACGCCGCCGTCGGGCAGCGTGCAGGCATGGATGTAGCCGATGGCCTTGTCGATGATCTCGCGGGGCACGGGGATCCCCGCGTTGCGGCAGCCCCGCAGCCCCTGCACCTGCGTGATCGTGGTTGAGCCCTCGTCAAAGTCGTTGCCGTCTTTCGCGCTCACGTAGCCCCAGCCGCCGTCCTTGGTCTGCGCCCGCCCCGAGAAGACGACCGCCTTGGCGAGCACGCTGACGAGTACCTCCCGCCGCCGCTCGTCTTCCTCCTCGCCGAGCACCTGCGAGAGGAAGAGCATCGCGAAGCCGTGGCCGTAGGTGTAGCGGTCGTCTCCCTTGGGATCGCCGATCAGGCCGTTGGTCCGCGACCGGCTGACG
>CAJBSQ010000551.1 GCA_903958265.1 uncultured Planctomycetaceae bacterium | reverse complement strand
GTCGGCGTTGTGGCAGGCGACCCAGTACTGCTGGGACCGCACCCACGTCTTCTCGTCGACGCGAATGCCGGCCCGCGCGGCCTCGTGGAGCGCCAGCAGGGCGAACTGGGAGTTGGAGTTGTCGCCCATGCCCACGCCGCGGGACTGTGCATACGACCACGACCCGGAGCCCGGACCCTGCTTCACCTGCGCCAGTTCCAGCCACTCCACATTCCGCTGGAGGATCGCCCGGTCGGCGTCCGGTGAGACCATCGCCAGGATCATCGTCTGCAGGGAGACGGAGTAGGTTTCATCGGGCTCCTGCCGCCGCAGCCAATCGAGCGCCTGCCGCATGGCGGGCTGCTGGGCGGGCACCCCCGCCTTGGCCAATGCGAGCAGCACCAGCGCCGTCGCCCCGGCCCGCTTGTCGGCCGACCGCATCGCCTCCCACGAGCCGTCATCCCGCTGCTGCGTGAGCAGGTAGTCGCGGGCCTTGTCGACCGCAGACTGGATGTCGCCGGGGCCCGGCGGAGGCGCGGCATGGACGGTCCGCCAGCCTGCGGCGGCCACCAGCACGGCGACCACCAGCGGAGCAATGCGACACGGGCTGGGCCGGCAGGGCGGGGCGATCACGCCGAGGTTCCAAAGGCTTCGTGGCGTCGCCGCACGGCGGGGAGCGACCGCGCGACCCACCCCGGCATCGTATCACGTCTGCGGATCGGGCAGGATGCGCCGACTGCGATCGGGCGGGGCGGCATGCTGGTCGATTGCCGACCCGGCCGAGACACCCGATACTGAGCAGGCTCGGGTTCGCCCACCCCTCCAGGAAGGATTGCCGCGTGTCCACCGCTGCCAAGCCCAAGACGCTGGACGAGATCCTGGTGGAGTTCGCCCAGCATCGAAAACTGATGCAGGACGAACTGCAGAAGGTGATCGTCGGCCAGAACGAGGTGATCGAGCAGCTGTTCGCGGCGATCTTCACCCGCGGCCACTGCCTGCTGGAGGGCGTGCCAGGGCTCGCGAAGACCCTGATGGTGTCGACGCTGGCGAAGATCCTCGACGTGGGCTTCAAGCGGGTGCAGTTCACCCCCGACCTGATGCCGTCGGACATCACGGGCACCAACGTTCTCGAGGAGGACGAGACGGGGCGGCGGCACTTCCGGTTCGTCGAGGGGCCGATCTTCACCAACATCCTGCTGGCCGACGAGATCAACCGCACGCCGCCGAAGACGCAGGCCGCGCTGCTTCAGGCGATGCAGGAGCGGGAGGTGTCGGTGGGGCAGGAGACCTACCAGCTCCCCGATCCGTTCTTCACGATCGCCACCCAGAATCCGATCGAGCAGGAGGGCACCTATCCCCTGCCCGAAGCCCAGCTCGATCGCTTCATGTTCAACATCACGGTCGGCTACCCGACGGCGAGCGAGGAGGAGCAGATCCTGATGTCAACCACGCGGTCGGAGAAACCCGAGGTTCGCAAGGTGCTCTCGGGGCGGGCGATCAGCAACATCCAGAAGCTCGTGGCCGGCGTGGCCGTCAGCGAATACGTGGTGAAGTACGCCGCCCGGTTGGTGCGGGCCACCCGGCCGAAGGATCCGCAGTCGCCCAAGTACGTGGCCGAACTCGTCGACTGGGGGGCCGGGCCGCGGGCCGGGCAGTTTCTGATCCAGGGGGGCAAGGCGATGGCGGCGATGGAC
>CAJBSQ010000550.1 GCA_903958265.1 uncultured Planctomycetaceae bacterium | reverse complement strand
TGGCTGCTGTGGCGCTGGCTGCTGTGGCGCTGGCTGCTGTGGCGCTGGCTGCTGTGGCGCTGGCTGCGGCGGCGGCGCGATCTGTCCACCCGGGACCTGCCCATGGGCGTCGCCTGCCGGGCCTCTGGCTCCGATCACGGCCAGGAGCAGGGCGATGCTCACGCCGCGGCGCGACGACTGGGTCAGGCGACGGGGCATGGTGGCACTCCGCATGGCAGTCCGGGTAAGTCGCGGACTTTAGCAGCCCTGACCCGACCGGGCGAGGCCGTTTCACCGGGCATTTGCGGCCACTTTCAACGCGGCGGCAGCCCGCTCCGACTTAGCCGGCGGCGACCGCCGCCCGCAGGTCGGCGAGTTCGCGGGCAAAACCGCCGGAGAGGATCGGAAACCGGCACCAGGTCTTGGGGTCGAGATTTTCATCGTCGAGATGGAACGACGGCGCGTACCGCTCCCGCTTCCACTGGTTGCGGCTCCAGAGCGTGAAGAACCGCTCTGTCCAGAGGGCCAGTTGGTCTGCTCCGTGCACCGGAAACTCGTGGCGGAGCCGCTGCCACGCGTCGAGCGGTGTCTGCTTGTCGCGGATCGCGGATCGCTCGATCGCGTCGAGCACATCGTAGGGCATCAGGTCCGACTCATCGGTTTGCCCCGCGGCAGCCGGTCGCAGTTCGGCCGTTGGCGCCTGGGCATTCACGGCGGCGAGGGCCGGGATCGGGCCGATGCCGGCGGGACCGTGCCGCTCCAGCCAGCACAGCCAGCGGCGGAGGTAGGCCTTGTCGATCCCCGCCAGCGGAGCGATACCGCCTGACGTGTCACCGTCCATCGTCGCGTAACCGACGGCCGCCTCGGAACGGTTGCTCGTCGATACCAGCAAGGCTCCGGTGATGTTGGCGAGCATCCACACCCCCGGTGATCGGGCCCGCGCCTGGATGTTCTGCAGGGCGACGTCGTCGCGGCCCCAGTCCAGCGGACGGCCGATGGCCCGCGACACGAGCGCCTCGTACCCCCGAACGATCGCCTCCACGTCGAACTCGTGAAACACAGCCCCGAGCGCTGCGGCCAGGCCCGCAGCCGCGGTCCTGGTCACGTCCCCGGAGTTGGCCGTCGCCTGGTAGACGCAGGTCAGCGTCGCTCCCACCAGTCGGCCGAGCGGGTCGGCAGCGGCGGAGTCAGCCGTCGGCATTGGCAGCCCCATCCGGATCGCGGTGGCCGCCGGGGATGACTCGCGGGCCGCGAACCGTACGGCGAGCGCCACCAGGCAGGCGACCGCGGACGAATCGGCTCCCCCGCTGGACGAGACGACGAACCCTCGCGACCTGCTCTTTCGCATGTAGTCGAACAGGCCGAGCGACACCGCCCTGGCAAACTCCTCCTCCTTGACGCAGCCGCCATGCTCCCAGGCGTCACGGCCATCCGGCGGCATCTGGAAGGCCGCGGCAGCGGCCACCGGCAGCTCGAACGGCACGGCCACGCGGTCACCCTCGACGGCATCTGCCACCGGGTCGATCGCCAGCCGAGACTGCGCCAGCCGCAACGAGTCGAGGTCGACGTCGGCCACGGTCAACAGCCTGTCGGCGAAGGAGAACCGCCGACCTGCGGCGAGCATCCGGCCGCCGGCCGCCACCAGCACGCCGCCGTCGTAAATGGCCCGCCCCGCCTCGTTGCCGACGAGGTTGGCGTACACGTAGGCCGCCGCGAAGGCGCGAGATCCCTCGAGGACGAAGCGCCGCCGAATCTCGTCCTTGCCGAAGGCGAAGTGGCTGGCCGAGGGATTGAGGATCACGTCGATGCCGCGGGCCGTGAGCACGGCCCCTGGCCGATCGGCAACCCAGGCGTCCTCGCAGATCTCGAAGCCGACGCGCACGCCGCCGCAGTCGAACCGCAGGTCTCCGATCGGGACGTCGCGACCGCCGATCGACACGCTGCCGCGGCGGCCCCGAACCCAGGGCCGGAACCACCGTGGCTCGTAGTGGATGCCGTCTCCCGCGAGGTGCTGTTTGCAGGCAATGCCGGTGATCCGTCCGTCGGCGACGAAGGCAGCCGCGTCGTACAGCCCACTCTCGAAGCGAATCGGCAGGCCGATGGCCACGGCGATGCCGCTGGTGTGCGCCGCCACCTCCTGAAGAACCTCGATGGCCAGTCGCTGCACGCCGGGCGACTGAAAGGCGTCTTCGCAGCCGTAGCCGGTGATGCAGAGCTCCGGCAGGCAGAGGATCGACGCGTTCGCCTCCCGAGCGGCGGCGATCGCGGCCACAATCCGGTCGCGATTGCCGTCCCAGTCGAGGGGCGTCTGGTTGAGGGCACAGCCGGCAAGGCGGATCAGGTGCATGGTGGCTTCACTTCAGACCTCGGGCCGCCTCTCGGAAGCGATCGCTGGGGACGGCGGAGGTCGACACGCGTGGGTGCTTTCTCGCCCAGGCGACAATCCAAAGGACCGCACCGCGGAGACTTCTGCCGCTCCCGAGCCGGCGATCCACGAAAACCGAACCCGCTCTACCCCGGTTCCTCCAGGTAGGTGTAGCCGCCGAGGCCCTCCTCGTAGAACTTGAGAAACCGGCCCGCCTGACTGTCGCAGATGCGGCCGTCGCGAACCGCCTGCTCGATCGAATCGCGGAGCCGCTGCACGAGCTGGTTGGAGTCGAACTCCACGTAGTCGAGCACTTCGCGAACGGTGTCTCCCTTGATCACGGCATCGACGACGACCTCTCCCCGCTCGTCGGTGCTGACGTGCACGGCATTGGTATCGCCAAACAGGTTGTGCAGGTCGCCGAGAATCTCCTGGTAGGCGCCGATCAGGAAGGCGCCGAGGTAGTAGGGCTCACTCTGCCAGGTATGGAGCGGCAGCGTCCGCTTCACATCCCGGCGATCGATGAACTGGTCGATCTTGCCGTCCGAATCGCAGGTCACGTCGCCGAGCACGGCGGCCCGGCTCGGGCGCTCGTTGAGCCGGTGGATGGGCATCACGGGAAACAACTGCTTGATGGCCCAGCTGTCGGGGATCGACTGAAAGAGCGAGAAGTTGCAGAAGTAGGTGTCGGAAAGCGCCGCCTCCAGCCCCTCGAGTTCCTCGGGAACGAAATCGAGCGACTTCGTGAGCTTGCAGATGCGGCGGCAGATCGCCCAGTAGATGTTCTCCACGGCCGACCGCTGGTCGAGCGGAAGGTAGCCACTGGCAAACAGGTTCATCGCCGTGTCGAGCGACTGCTGCGCGTCGTGATAGCTCTCCAGCAGGTTGCGGATGTTGATGTTTTGGTACGACTCCCAGAGGTCGTGCAGCGGCTGCTCTGCATCGGCCACGGGCTCCTGCACCTCCCCCATGCCCCCCTGCTCCGACACCCCGAGCACGCCGAAGATCAGCATGCTGTGATAGGCCACGATGGCCCGGCCGCTCTCGGAGATGATGGTGGGATGCGGCACGCCGGCCTCGTCGCAGGCGTTTTGCACGTGATAGACGACGTCGTTGGCGTATTCCTGCAGGCTGTAGTTGACGCTCGACTCGAAGTTCGTCTGCGAGCCGTCGTAGTCCACGCCCAGGCCGCCGCCCACGTCGAGGTAGCGGAGGCCGGCCCCCCGCTTGACCAGTTCGGTGTAGATCCGCGACGCCTCGTTGAGGGCCGCCTTGATGTGGCGGATGTTCGTGATCTGGCTGCCCTGATGGAAGTGAAGCAGTTGCAGGCAGTCTTCCATGCCCCGCGAGGCGAGCAGATCGAGCCCCTTAATGAGCTCGCTCGCCGTCAGGCCGAACTTGCTGCGAAAGCCTCCCGACGACTGCCACCGACCGCTGCCGCGGGTCGCGAGCTTGACCCGCATGCCGATCCGCGGCCGCACGCCGAGCTTTTCGGCGTATTCAAGGACCAGGTTCAACTCGGAGAACCGCTCCACGACCGGAATGATTTGCCGGCCGATCTTCTGCGCGAGCATCGCTGTTTCGATGAACTCGGCGTCCTTGAAGCCGTTGCAGATGATCGGGGTCTCGTTGTCGGCCAGTGCGATCACGGCGAGCAGCTCGGGCTTGCTGCCCGCCTCCAGGCCGAAGTGGTAGGGCTTGCCGAACCGCAGCACCTCCTCCACGACCTGCCGCTGCTGGTTCACCTTCACGGGATACACGCAGCAGTACTCACCGCGGTATCCGCTGTCCTTGATGGCCGTGGCGAACACGCCGTGGAGTTCGCCGAGCCGGTGCTGCAGGATTTCCGCGAACCGCAGCAGGATCGGCAGGTCGATGCCCCGCACCTGGAGCCGGTCGACGAGTTGCTTGAGATCGATGCTCTTCGTCGGATCCTTGTCGGGGTGGACGAGCAGATGCCCGTTGGGACCCACCGAGAAATAACCGTTGCCCCAGCGGGCGACCTCGAAGAGGTCGGCGGCATCCGCGGTGCTCCAATGCTCGAGGTCGAGATCGACCGCCATTCCTGGCCCTCGCTGGGGAAGAGGTCTCGCGGCCCACCTTTGAACCGTCCGGCCACACAGTGGGATGAACACGAAAACGCTCACAAGAGTGTAGCGTCGTCAGCCCGCAAGGCCATGCCAATCCGAGCCGGCGCGCCGCCCGTCAGACACGCACCCGCGTCCACCCACTCCGCGAGAAGATCACGAGCATGGCGAGCCCGCGGATGGTGAGATCGACCGCCATCGCGAGCCACGCGCCGCGGGCGCCCATCCCGCACCCGGCCACGGTGCCGAACCCGGCGGGCAGGGTGATCTCCGGCCAGGCCAGAAACATCGCCAGCGGCAGCCGGATTGCCGCCAGCCCGAAGAGGTTCACCAGCAGCGGCGGCCGCGTGGCACCACCCCCGCGCAGCCCGCCCGAAAGCACCATCAAGAGCGCCAGCGGGGGCTGGGCGAAGGCGACGATCCGCACCAGCGTCGCGGCCAGCCGGGCCACGGAAGCCTGCCCATCGGCACCGCCCACGAACCAGCCCGCCAGCGGGTCGGCGAACCGGAAGAACACCGCTCCCGCGAGCCCCATGAGCACGGCCGCGGCGACTGCCGCCAGCCAGACACTTCCCCGAGCCCGACGTTCGTCGCGGGCTCCGAGATACTGGCCAGCGAGCGTGGCGGCCGCGACCTGGAACGCGCTGCCTGGCAGGAATGCGAGTGACTCGATCGTCACCGCGACGGCGTGGGCGGCGGCATCGACGTTGCCCAAGCGGTTGACGATGGAGAGAAACGTGAGATGGCAGACGGCGTTCGCCGCCGCATCGACACCCGCCGGGAGGCCGATCCGGGCGATCCTTCGCTGCCAGGCGGCCAGCGGCCACCAGTCTCCGCCCCGGGGCCGCAGCCCCCTGGCATTCCGGGCGAGGAGGAGAACCACGCACGCGGCCCCGCACCAGTAGCCCGCGAACGTGCCCCAGGCCAGACCCTCCCACCCGAGCCGCGGCAGCCCGCCCAGCCCGACGCCAAGGGCGAAGCTCGCCCCCGCATTGACCACATTGACCACCGACATCGAGACGAGTCCGGCCACCATGTCACCCGCGCCGCGGAGACCGGCGACGCCCACCGCGATGACCATCATCGCGGGCAGGGCTGGCAGGACGATCGCGAGGTAGCGTTCGGCCAGCAGGCTGCTCTCGGGCGGGAGCCCGAGCAGACCCAGGAGACCCTGGCCCCAGATCGCGGCGGCGGTGGCCATCACCACCACGGGAACCACCGCCACGACGAAGCACTGCGTCAGCGCCTGCCGCGCTCCGGGGAGATCACCGCCGCCGACGTGCCGGGCCACGAGCGCCGTCGCCGCGACGGCCGGCATGGCGAAGAGGACCGGCATGAAGGCGAGGCAGTAGGCCACCAGACCAACGGCCGCGAGCGGCTCCGCCCCGGAAAACAGATTTCCGGCGAGCCACTTGTCGACGAAGCCCACCGACAGGGCAAGCACCTGCTCCAGGAGCACCGGGAGCACCAGCCTCGCCAACGGCCGCGCGGCACGCACGAACCCTCGGCCGGCTCCAGCCGAACCGCTGAGGCGAGCCGGCTCGTCCCGCGAGGCGGAAATCAGGCGAAGAGTTCCTTGATCACCTTGCCCGAGTTCGCGATCTTCATCGGCCGACCGTTCTTGGCGGTGAAGGTGGTCTCCAGCGAGACGCCGAGCGACTTGAGCACGCTCGCCATCAGATCCTGCGAGGAATAGGCCTCCGAAACCACTTCCTTGCCGTCGGAGCTGGTCTCCCCAACCACCACGCCCCGCTTGAAGCCGCCACCGCCCACGACCACGCTCCAGCTGCGAGCCCAGTGATCCCGTCCGCCGCCGCCGTTGATGTTCGGTGTCCGGCTGAACTCGCCCATCCACATCACGACGGTGTCATCGAGCATGCCGCGGTCGGCCAGATCCTCCACCAAGGCACTCATCGCCTTGTCCAGCTCGGGGAGCTTCTGGTTTTGGAGCGTCGGGAAGATGTTGGCGTGGTTGTCCCAGCCCCCGAGGTCTACCTCGACGAATGGCACCCCCATTTCGACGAGCCGACGGGCCATCAGGCAGCCGCGTCCGAAGCCGGTCTTGCCATACCGCTCCTGGGCTTCGGCTGGCTCCTTCATCACCTTGAAGGCTTCCATCTGCGGGCTGGTCATCAACTTGACCGTCTTGTCGAGCACCTTCGCATGATCGTCGGCTGAGGCTCCGCGGCGTTCGCCGATGAATCGCTTCTCGATCGTGGCGAGCATCTCCATTCGCTGCGCGAGCCGCGCCGGATCGACCCCCATGTCCAGATTGCGGACGTTGCCGTTGGAGTCCACCACGAACGGTGCCCACGTCATCCCCAGAAATCCCGGGCCGACGCTTCCGCTTCCCACCGAAACGAACGGCGGGATCTCCAGGCCGGGAACCTGGTCGGCCAGCTCATGCGCGATCACGGCGCCGTAACTGGGATGCTCCACGTTTGGATTGGGCACGTAGCCGGTGTGCATGTAGTAGCGGCCCCGCATGTGATCCGCTTCGCGGGTGCTCATGGAGCGAACGACCGCCATGTGGTGCATCTGCTTGGCCATCAGCGGCATGTGCTCGCAGACCGTGACGCCGTCGGCGCTCGTCGAGATGGGCTTGAACGGCCCGCCGGTCGGAGCGCCCGGCTTGAGGTCCCAGATGTCCATGCTGCTCGGCCCACCCCCCATCCACAGCATGATCGCGGCCTTATGCCGCTTCTTCATGTCGGTGGCATTGGCGAGGATCGAGTTGGTGAACGCCGTGGCCGGAGACACGAGCGCCGCCGCGCCAGCCAGGTGATTGATGAAATGCCGGCGGCTCATGCCCGCAGGAAGTTCGATCGAGCAGGACATGGCTCAGTTCCCCTGATGGCGATGATTCAATGGGTGCGAGAACAGCGTTTCAAAGGATGGCCGAACGCCTGCGGAGCTCTCTGGAGTATCGTCCGTTTCCGACCCGGCCGCCACTTCGGGGCACGCTCAGTGCTTGATGATGAACTCGTTTGAGTTGAGGACCGCCCACCACACGTCCTGGAGAGCGCTGATGACGTCTCCCTTCCGGGCCGCCACCATCTGGTTGGCGACCGTCAGCTCCGCCCGAGCCGGTTTCCTTGCCAGGGCCGCCATGTAGAGCGTCTCGATCTTGGCGGCATTGCTCATCGAGCTCGAGGCCACCCGATCGAGAAATCCCCCCTGCCCCGTGCCGGTGGCATTCTTGATCATGTCGCCGTTGAACATCATCAGCACCTGCGGGATCGATCCGTTGAACGTGGTCGCGTCGTCTCCTTCGTCCGTGCCGAAGGCGATCACGAACTGCGACAGCCAGGCATCTTTTTTCTTCGCCGCCTCCTCGCCACGAGCGGCCCGGTCCGCCTCCGTGGCGGTGAGCAGCGATTCGTAGAGTTCCTCGGCCTGCATCTGCCTCAGGTAAAAGTGCGTGAACTTGGGCCGTTCGCCCAGCGATGGATCATCGTTCTTGTTGGCGGCCGTCGACCTGCTCGAGAGCGCGTAGGGATGCGAGAGCACGAGCCAGCGGGCCAGTTCCTTGAGATCGAAGCTGGTCTCTCGAAATCGTTCGGCCAAGCCTTCGAGGAGTTCGGGGTGCGACGGCGGGTTGTGCTCGCCGAGGTCGTCGATGGGCTTGGTGAAGCCATGGCCGAGAAAGTGACCCCACGTCCGGTTCACGATTGCCTGCGGAAAGGAGGGGCTCGCCTTGATCAGTGCCGCCAGTTGCTTGCGGCGGTGGACACCGTACGCCGTGCCGTCGTCCATCACGGCCGGCAGGTAGCCACTCTTGGAGATTTCGGTGCCGTCGACGAACACGGGGTAGGCCACTTTCATGAGGCCGTTCCGGAGCTCGTAGTACAACTCCGCCTCCTCCGGATTGCCCCCTTCGCCGGCGAAATCCTCGTCGACGAGCTCGACCCACTGCACGTCGTCGGTCCCGCCACGCTTCCGCAGGGCTCGTGTCTGCCGGAAGAACGCGTTGAGTTCCCAGAACTGGTTCTGCTTGCCCTTGTTGAACGGATGGTTGTGGCACTGCGTGCACTGCACCTGAAGCCCGAGAAAAATCTGTGCGGTCTTGGCGGTCGCCTGCACACCGTTCTCGACGCCCATCTCCTCCATCTTGCCACTCAGGAAGTTGGTCGCCCCGTTGAACCCGTCGAGCTCTCGGCGGTTTGCGTTCACACCGGCCGCCGTAACCAGTTCCTCCATGAAGCGGTCGTAGGGCATGTTTTTGGAGAAGGCCCGGCGGAGGTACTGCCGCATGCCAGCCCGATTCACCCGATCGTTGGTCACGTCGCGGCCAATCAGCACCGTGGTCCAGACGTCGGTCCAGTGCCGCGCGTACTCATCGACGTAATCGTCGCCCAGCAGCCGCGAGACGAGTTCCGCCTTCTTGGTCGGCGAGGTGTCGGCGAGAAACGACCGCAGTTCATCGATGCTGGGAATGCGGCCGATGAGGTCAAGGTGCACTCGGCGGCACCACTCCCCATCGGTCGCGGCCGGCGACGGCAGGAGGCGAGACTCATCCCAGCCCTTGGCCACCTGCTCGTTGATGTACTTGACCTGGGGGATGCCGTAGTGCTCGGCCGGATCGTCAGCGACGGCACGGCCCGTGGGCACGGCCATGCCAAACATGCCAACCATGCCAACCATGACGCCCAGCACGCGTCCGAAGCAGATCATCCGCACGCCATCCCGCATGGCACCCTCCAGAATCACCGCCCGACCGCTTGGCAGTCTTTTCGTGATTCTATCCGCCACCCGACCAGGAACCTAGTTTTGGTGGGCTTGGGGCTGCGGAATCCGGCCGGCCGCCGCCGTCAGGAAGCGACCGGCTTGACGCCATCGACGCGGGGCTTTTGCGACCTTTCAGCCCCGGCATCCTGACCGACAAACTCCAGAATGGCCCGCGGCCCGGCGTCTCCCAGCCGCGGCGTGGCAAGCTTCAAAATCCGCGTGTATCCGCCCGGCCGATCGACGAATCGCGGGGCGATCTCCTCGAACACGATCCGGGCGGCCTTCTTGTCCCCGAGGAGTTGAATCACCCGGCGACGGGCCTTGACGGCCGGAGCCATAGCCCGCGCCCAGTCTTGCCACTGAGCGCTCGTTCGCCACTGCTTCCAGGCAGCAGAATCCCGCTCGGCGGACGTGCCGAACTGCCTCGCCTGGCCGGCCGCGGTCAGGCCGTGCTTGGCGATCGTGACGCACCGCTCCACGAGCGGCCGCACTTCCTTGGCCTTGGCCAGCGTGGTGATGATGCGGCCCGGCACCTTTGCCGCGCCAGGCTCGTCGGCATCGACCTTCTTCGAGGTCAGCATCAATGCAGAGGCAAGGTTCCGCAGCAGCGCACGCTGGTGGGAGGGGCTGCGGCCTAAGACTCGGCCTTTGCGACGGTGACGCATGAGTAAGTTCCTTCGAAAGTCTAGAGTCGCGTAGGTTGATCAGGAGGTGACGCCTGCCGGCACGTCCATGCCGAGCTGCAGGCCGTTTTCGCGGAGCTTCTCCTCGATCTCCTGAAGCGTGGTTTCGCCGAAGTTCCGCACTTCGAGGAGTTCGTCACGGGACCGGGCCACGAGATCGCGAAGCGACTCGATCCCTGCCTCGTGCAGGCAGTTGTTGGCACGCAGCGACAACCGGAGATCCGATACCAGCATGCTCAGCCGGCTCTCCAGCGGAGCCTCGACCGCAAACAGGCTCGCGGCACCCGGAAGTGGAACGCCGAGACCCGGCTTGGTGTACCCGACGAACGGGTTGAGATGCTTTCGCAGGATCTTCGCGGCTTCGACCAACGCCATCTCGGGCGTGACCGTCCCGTTGGTCCAAATCTCCATCGTGAGCTTGTCGTAGTTGGTCTTCTGGCCGACGCGGGTCTCCTCGACCTCATACTTCACCCGCGTCACCGGGCTGAACACGGCATCCACGGGAATGATGCCGATTTCCTGCGACGCCTGGCTCTGCTCGCTGGCCGGCACGTACCCGCGGCCATTCTCGATCACCATCTCGAGCTCGAACGGCACGTCGTCAGTGAGATTCGCCAGCACGAGATCCTTGTTGACCACCTCGACCGCCTCGTCGGTCTGGATGTCGGCTCCAGTCACCGGACCGCGGGTGCTCTTTTCAATCCGGAGCACGCGAGTGGAATCACTGTGGTTCTTGACCACGAGACTCTTGACCGCGAGCACGATGTCGGCGGCATCCTCGAGGACACCCTTGATCGTCGTGAACTCGTGGAGCGAGCCGGCGAGTTTGATCTGCGTGACCGCGCTGCCTTCCAGGCTGGAGAGCAGCACGCGGCGCAGGCTATTCCCGACCGTCGTCCCGAAGCCCCGCTCGAACGGCTCGGCGGTGAACTTGCCATACGTTGAAGTCAGGGTCTTGGGGTCGGCCGTGACCGCACCAGGGAGTTCCAGACCACGCCAGCGGATATGCATGCGACACTCCTTGAAGAATCACTTGGAACAAAGTTCGATGATGAGATTGGCCTGGACCGGGATCGAGACGTCTTCGGCCAGGGGCAACCGGTCGACCCGGCCCTCGGGGATCACCCCTTCGCCACGCGACAGAAAATCGGGGACATCCCGCCGAAAGTCCGCCAACGCGGAATGAACCAGTTGCAGGCTCTTGGAACGGTTCTTCACCCGCACGAGGTCGCCCGCCTTGACGAGATAACTCGGCACGTCAACCCGCCGTCCGTTGATCGTGATGTGGCCGTGCAACACCACCTGGCGGGCCGCGGCCCGGGACGGGGCGAAACCGAGGCGGTGGATCACGTTATCGAGCCGCCGCTCGAGCAGCGCCATCAACGTCTCGCCGGTGTTGCCCTTGCCGCGAGCAGCACGAGAGAAATAGGTGCGAAACTGCCGCTCGAGCACTCCGTAGTAGTGCTTGACCTTCTGCTTCTCCCGCAGGTGAATGCCGTAGTCGGTCGGCTTGGGCCGACGCTTCTGCACCATGCCCGGGGGCGTAGGCCGACGCTCGATCGCACACTTCGGCGTGTCGCAGCGACTTCCCTTGAGAAAAAGCTTCAGGCCGTCACGACGGCAGAGGCGGCAGACAGGTCCGGTGATGCGTCCCATGATTGTCGACGATTCACAAAAGGTAGGAAGGGATGATCGATGAAAAGCCGGCAGGCCGGCGGATGGAGTTCAGGTTCGACTGCACGTCACACGCGGCGCTTCTTCGGCGGGCGGCAGCCGTTGTGGGGCAGCGGCGTGACGTCTTCGATGCTCTTGACGTTCATGCCGGCCGCCTGCAGAGCCGTGATGGCGCTCTCGCGACCACTGCCCGGACCCTTGACGCGAACCTCGAGTTCCTTGACGCCGAACTTGGCAGCCTTCTCGGCGGCTTGCTGAGCGGCACACTGCCCGGCGAAGGGGGTGCCCTTACGACTGCCCTTGAAGCCGCAGGTGCCCCCGCTGGCCCAGCACAGCGTGTCGCCACGGGTGTCCGTGATCGTGACGGTGGTGTTGTTGAAACTGGCGACGACGTAGGCAATGCCAGCCGTCACGCTCTTCTTCTTCGTCTTTGCAACCTTCGACATGCTCATGAATCCGTGGGAATGGTCGATTTCGTGGATGGAAACGCCGCGCTCCGAGGCGGCGGCAGAATCACTTGAGGTCCTTCACGCCCTTCTTGCCCGCAACCGTCTTCTTCGGGCCCTTCCGCGTGCGGGCGTTTGTCCTGGTGCGCTGGCCGCGAACGGGGAGACCGCGACGGTGCCGCAGACCGCGGTAGCTGCCGATGTCTTTCAATCTCGACACGTTTTGAGCGACCTGGCGGCGAAGTTGCCCCTCGACGGTGTAGTCCTTGTCGAGCAACGAGGCGAGCCGGGCGAGTTCATCCTCGTGGAGATCCCGGGCACGACCGAGCGGATCGACGCCCGCCTTGTGACAGAGTTCACGAGCCACCCTCGCCCCGACCCCGTAGAGGTACTGCAGCGAGTAGATGGTCTTTTTTTCGGAGGGAATGTCGACGCCCATGAGACGCGGCATGGTGTGTTTTCCGGAATGACTTCGAGTGCGTACGAGGCTCTTCAATCAGTGTCGAGACCCCTACCAGCCAGGCCGTCCTCTGGACGACGCGGCTGACAAGGATCTCCTTCGCGGTTCCTGTCGGCGTCAACGGAGACGATGCGACGCCGGGCGCTGCATCGACGGCCGCCTATCACGAACGTCCGTCACCCCTGCCGCTGCTTGTGCCGGGGATCGGCGCAGACCACGAAGACGACGCCACGGCGTCGGACGATCTTGCACTTCTCACACATGCGACGGACGCTGGCGCGGACCTTCATGGACAGACTCGTGACGACGGCCGAGGTGGCCTGGGACCGGGAACGAAGACACTCACCGAGCCACAGACTATAAGACGGCCGCAGATGGGTCACAAGGGGGTGCCTGGAATCCCGGTGACACTGGGAAATTCCAGTGCCGTAGCGGGCCAACGCCCCGGAAGGTCATGTGGCCGACGTGGGGGGGCTGAGCGATTCCCCCGCCGCGGGAGGAGCCGTCAACACGACCGGCCCATGTTCGGTGATCGCCACGGTGTGCTCGAAGTGGGCGCTGGCCCGTCCGTCCACGGTCGACTGGGTCCAGTGATCGGCGAGCACCCGCACCTTCTTGGAGCCCATGTTGACCATCGGCTCAACGGCAATCACGAGGCCGGGCTCGAGTTCGAAGTCGTGGTTTTTGCGAAACGCCGGCGTGCAGAAGTTCGGGACCTGCGGATCCTCGTGCATGCTCCGGCCGATGCCGTGACCGACGAAGTTTTCAACGACCGAAAATCCATGGTCCCGCACAAACCTGGCCATCTCGGTCGCCACATCACTCCACCGACTGCGACTGGCCATGAGTTCGATGGCGAGTTGCAGCACGCCGGACGTGCAGTCGAGGAGTCGCTGCGTGTCGGGTTCGACTTCGCCGACGGCGTGAGTCACCGCCGAGTCGCCGCACCAGCCGCCCAGACTGCACCCGGTGTCGATGCTGATCACGTCTCCAGACCGGAGCAGTCGCGGGCCGGGGATGCCGTGCACAACCTCGTCGTTGACCGAGATGCAGCACACTGCCGGAAACGGCACCTTGCCAGGCACGCCCTTGAACAGAGCCAGAGCGCCGTGCTCGATGAAAAACTTCTCGACCGCGGCGTCGATCTCTCCCGTCGTCACGCCGGGCTTCACCAACGCCCTGGCGACCTGGTGAGCGCCCCAGACCACCAACCCGGCGCGCCGCATCAGCGCGATTTCCCGCGGAGACCGAAGATTGACCACGACTCGACTCACCTCCGAAACAAGTGCTTCACACCTCGACACGCCACGCGATTCCGGAAGTATACCGCCGGGCCGCCGCAAGGCGACCGCCGCGGGGCCGCTCCGTCACAGGCCGCGGGCGGCCCGGGCAAAGCGCTTGACGGCGGTTTGCACCCGCTCGAAGATCTCGTCGGCAGTGCCCAAGCCGTCGATCGAGGCAAGTTTCCCCTGCCGCGAGTAGTAGTCCAGCAACGGCGCTGTCTGCACCTCGAAACTCGCGATCCGATTCGCGAAAATCTCGGGGTCGTCATCCTCCCGCTTGCGGGCGAGCATCCGCCTCACCAGCTCATCCCTGGGCACGGCGAGTTCGATCACGCCATCCACGCACATTGCCCGGCGTTCGAGCAGATCGTCCAGGATCTCCGCCTGAGGGAGCGTGCGGGGAAAGCCGTCGAGCAGGCATCCCCCGCGGCAGTCGGAGGCCTGGAGCCGCCTGTTGACCATGCCCACGATCAGCTGGTCGGGCACCAACTGCCCCTGATCCATGTACGTTGCCGCCTCGAGACCCGCCGGCGTGCGATCCCGGACCTCCGCCCGCAGCATCTCACCGGTCGATAGGTGGGGAACTTTCAGCAACTCGATGAGCCGCTGGCACTGCGTTCCCTTCCCCGCGCCGGGTGGCCCGATGAGGATGATCCGCATGACAGTCCACGTAACGCACGGAGAGGGGCCGATAAGCCGGTGACGGGTCGCCGAACACAGGAATACCCCACGTCGCAGCGGCGTCCTACGGCGGGTACGACAGGATCAACTCTTCTCGAGCAGGCCGCTGTAGTTTCGCATCACGAGATGGCTGTCGATCTTCTGCACGAGATCGAAGGCCACGCTCACCGCGATCAACAACCCGGTGCCGCCATAAAAGCTTGCGATCTGCGCCGGAATACCCAGGGCCCCACCCACGATCGTGGGAATCACCGCGACGAGCGACAGGAAGCCCGCCCCCACGTACGTGATCCGTTCCATGACCCGCTCCAGATAGTCGGCGGTCCGCTTGCCCGGACGGTACCCCGGAATGAACGACCCGAAGTTCTTGAGATTGTCGGCCATCTCCTTCGGATTGAAGGTGATCGCCGTCCAGAAGTAGCAGAAGAAGTAGATCAGCGCGATGTAGCAGAGGTTGTAGAGATACGACTGGCCACGCATGAACGAATCGTGCAGTGTCCGAAGCACGTCGCTGGCCGGAAACGCGTTGCTCAAATACTGAAAGATGAGCTGCGGAAACAGGAGCAGCGAGCTGGCGAAGATGATCGGCATCACGCCTGCCTGATTGACGCGAAGAGGAAGATACTGCCGCGTCCCGCCGTAGACCCGCCGGCCACGAACGTGCTTGGCACTCTGTGTCGGAATCCGTCGTTGGCCCTGGGTCATGAACACCACTCCCGCCACGACGCCGACGAACAGGGCCGCCAGGACCAACAGTGTTTCCACCCCCATCTTGCCGCCACCACCGCCGAGTTCCCAGGTGGTGTCGCTGCCAAGTTCGACCAGGGCGCTGGGCATGCCGGCGAGGATGCCTGCCATGATCAGCAGGCTGATGCCATTGCCGATCCCGAACTCGTCGATCTGCTCGCCGAGCCACATCAGAAAGATCGTGCCCGCCGTCATCGTCATCACGGCCACAAACTGCCACGACAGCGGCAGCCGGCCATCGACGAGGAAGGCCGGGGCGATCAGTGACTGCTCTCCGACCCGCTGCGAGGCAAGGAATGCCACGTAGGCCCAGCTCTGGACGACACAGATCAGCACCGTCGCATACCGGGTGTATTCGTTGATCTTCTTTCGGCCTGCCTCACCCTCCTTCTGGAGTCGCTCCAGAGGCGGCCAGACGGTACCGAGAAGTTGGAAAATGATCGATGCAGAGATGTACGGCATGATGCCCAGGCCGAAAATCGTGGCCTGAGACAGCTGGCTGGCCGAAAAGACGGCGACAGTCCGCAGCAGTTCGCCGAGGCCTCCCGCCTCCTTGGAGAACTGGTTCATCACGTTTGCGTCGATGATCGGCAGCGGCACCTGCCAGCCAACCCGATAAATCGCGAGCAGTCCCAGTGTCAGCAGAATCTTCTGCCGCAACTCCGGGATCGTAAAAATGACACGAAGTTTCTCGAGCACCAGATGGACTCCTCCGAGGAACGCTACGACCGGGAGCCCATACCCTAACCGGCGGCCGGCTTTTTCCGCGACACCTTCTTGACCCTGCGGACAAGCGGAGCCGGCCCCGGCAACACCGTGACCGTACCGCCCGCCGCGAGAATCTTGGCCTTCGCCTGCTCGCTGAAGTGGTGGGCGGACACCCTCAGGGCCTTACCGATCTCCCCGTCGCCGAGGATCTTCACCTGGTGCCAGATCCCCTTGGCCACACCGGCGGACCGCATCGTCTGAGGAGTCACCTCGCTGGCCGCCTCGAAGGCCTCGGCGAGACGGCTCACGTTGACGCCCTTCACGATCAGCCCATGACTGTTGTGGAAGCCGCGCTTGGGAATCCGCCGAATGAGTGGCGTGCCGCCCCCCTCAAAGATCGAGGGAGCCGACCAGCCGGCGAGTTGTCCCTGGCCCTTGTTGCCACGACCAGCCGTGCGGCCACGGCCGGAGCCCGGGCCACGACCGACCCGGAGCCTGCGGGCGTTTTTATTGATGCCCTTATTGACGTCGTTGAGTTTCATGTTGGAGTGTGCCTTGGTGACGTCCGCGGCGTGGCGGACGAGGTGTTTCAGGAGAGCGTGATGCCGCGGAGCCGCTCGACGTCGGCCTTCGGCCGCAGTTGCTTGAGCGCCTCGAGCGCAGCCTTGACGAGATTCACAGGGTTGGTCGACCCGTGAGCCTTGGAGAGCACGTCGCGGATGCCAGCCGACTCGCAGACGGCCCGCACGGCGGCGCCGGCGATGATTCCAGTGCCCGGGCCGGCCGGCAGCAGGATGACCTTGGACGTCTCGTACCGCCCTTCGACGCGGTGTGGAATCGAGCCCGCCTCAACGGGTACCTCGACGAGATTCTTCATCCCGTCCTTGATTGCCTTCTCCACCGCCGACGGCACCTCGTTGGCCTTGGCGTAGCCGCATCCCACCTTGCCGCGGCCATTGCCCACGACCACGAGACCGGCAAAACTGAATCGCCGGCCACCCTTGACGACGGTCGCACAGCGACGCACTTTCACAACCTTCTCGGCGAATTCGCCGGTGCGTGATTCTCTGCCTGTAGACACGGGAAGGAGCCTCCGAAGGTCTGCTGATGTGCGAAGTGTGAAGCGAGTGAGCTTAGAACTGGAGTCCGGCAGCCCGGGCAGCCTCGGCGAGTGCGGCGACTCGACCGTGATACCGGAAAGAACCGCGATCGAAGCAGACCTGTTCGATACCGGCGGCCTTGGCCCGTTCGGCGACCGCCTTCCCCACCGCCTCGGCGGCCTGCTTGTTGCCACCGAAGCCGACGCCGTCTCGGAGCGCCTTGTCGGCAGTGCTTGCCGAAGCCAGGGTCCTGCCGGTCGCGTCGTCGATGACCTGAGCGTAGATGTGCTGGTGCGAACGAAAGACCGTCAGCCTCGGACGCTCCGCGGTGCCGCGAATGGAGCGGCGTACCCGAAACCGTCGGCGTTCCCGTTGGCGAAGAATGCTGCGTGAGTGATCCATGGTGATGCCTTTACTTCGTGACCGCCTTGCCAGCCTTGCGACGGACCTGTTCATTTTCGTAGCGGATGCCCTTGCCCTTGTAGGGCTCAGGCTTCCGCAGCGACCGCACCTCGGCAGCGAACTGCCCCACGAGTTGCTTGTCGATCCCCTTGATCGTGATGTGCGTCTGATCCGGGCA
>CAJBSQ010000549.1 GCA_903958265.1 uncultured Planctomycetaceae bacterium | reverse complement strand
CGACGACGCACATGGTCGAGCGGTCGATCGACGGCGTGGCTCTGCCCGACGCCCCCCCGATGCACTTCAAGAAGCTTCGCTGAGCCGAGCCGAAGGCCCGAATCGGTTACGAACACGACCCCTCAAACACGACCTTTAGGAGAAGGAATCATGCTGCGATCCGGAACATCGTCGGGCCGCTGTGGGCTGGTGATGGCGGTGGTGGCGATGGCCTGCCAGGCGCTCGCGCCGGCGGCGGCGTGGGCGCACGGCGGCGGGGGCGGCCACGGCGGTGGTGGCGGCTTTCATGGCGGTGGCGGTGGTGGCTTCGGTGGCGGCCGGCCGATGGGCGGCGGTGGTGGAGGCTACGGTGGCGGCGGTCGTGACTTCGGCGGCGGTGATTTTGGCGGCGGCCGCGACTTCGGGGGTGGCCGTGATTTTGGGGGCGGTGATTTCCGCGGTGGCGATCTTGGTGGGGGCCGCGTGATGGACGGTGGCCGGGACATCGACGGCGGTCGTGCGCTTGATGGGGGCCGACCGCTCGACGGCGGTCGTGCGCTTGATGGTGGCCGACCGCTTGATGGGTCCGCTGCCCGGGATCTTGGCGGCACTCACTTTGCTGGCGCAGGCAATCTCTCGAGGGCCGACTTCCAGAGGATCGCCAACCAGGGCATCGGCCGCGACGCGCTGGGTCGAGGCGGGGTGCGGGCCTATTCGGGAGGCGCGCTCGCCAACCGTGGCGACATGATCCGCAACAACTTTTACAACGGTGGCTGGTACGGCGGCCGCGGCTGGTACGGCAACCACTTCAACGCCTGGTGGCCGGGCGGCTGGATGGGCGGCTGGGGCTGGGGCATGGGGGCCGGGATGATGATGGGCCTCGCCTGGGGCGAACTCGCCGGGTGGGGTGGCTACGGCACCGCGCCGGTGTCCTACAACTACGGCACCACCGTCTGCTATCAGGATGACGGCGTGTACGTGCAGGGCGCCCGGGTTGGCTCGGCCGAGGAATACGCCCAGCAGGCTGCGACCATCGCCACGCAGGGAGGTGCGGATGTCAAGGTGGCCGCCGACGACCAATGGAGGCCGCTGGGCGTGTATGCCCTGGCACGGTCTGAGGAGACGAACCCCAGCACGTTCATGAGTCTGGCGATCGACAAAGACGGCCTCCTGCGGGGCTCGTACTACGACGCCGTGTCGGATTCCACCATGAACATCACCGGCAAGGTCGACAAGAAGTCGCAGCGGGCGGCGTGGACGATCGGCGACAAGAAGACGCCGGTGTATGAGGCGGGGCTTTCCAACCTGACTCAGAAGCAGACGACGATTCTGGTCCACCGCGACGGGTGCAAGGTGGAGCAGATGCTGCTCGTTCGCGTGGAAGATAAAGACAAAGGAAGCGGCAACGGAGCCGCCGGTGGGGCCGAGGCCGCGGCTCCGGGAGCACCGCCGGCAGGATCGGCCCCCGGCGATACCGGCGACTCCAGCTCCGATCCCGGGTAAGCCTCATGGCACGGCAGTCGGTCGTCGCGGCAACGGTGTTCAGCGGCCTGGCCGCACTGGGGCTCGCACAGTCCACGGTGGCCCCGCCGCCGGAGTCGGCCGACGCCGCGGCGGTGGAGGATGTCGTCGAGG
>CAJBSQ010000548.1 GCA_903958265.1 uncultured Planctomycetaceae bacterium | reverse complement strand
TGTGCCTGTCGTGTACTGGATCAGCGTTATCCTTGCCGTGAATGAACTCATGGCACGCCTTGCAGCACGCTTGAAGGTCGCCAAGATCTTCGTTGTACTTTCTCGCGTACGTTAAGTGATGCACGTGATCCATAAGGTTTGCGGAACATCTCTCGCATATTCCTGCGCTGCGGTCGCGTACTGCCTCTTTCAAAACAGACCACTCGCGGCTGCATAGGTACGCGGCGTACTTTTCCTTGCCTTCCGGCATGTCTTGCCAACGCATCACGCGAGCCTCCACGCCGTCGCGTACCGTCCGCTCGCCGCCTTCCTCGTCCCGGCCTCGACCACCAGGCCGCGCCGCACCAACTCAATCCGCCGTGGCCGTGCCGTGCTGGGATTCATCTGAAGCCCCACCGCGATCTCCTCATCGGTAGCCCCGTGATCCCCGCGTGCCCGCAGGAACGCCACCACAGAACGCTGCAGTGCGTTGAGGCTCGCACCGATAGCGTCGGCCGCAGCCATGCTCGTCACGCTGGACTGCACCGCTGGGGCTCGAGCAGGTGCGGCGAACAGCGGGCCGGCGGATTCGTCGATGTCGTAGTGCGTGCTCATGCGACAGCCTCCTGGTGGTCAAACAACGTCTTGCTGTTCGCGGCTTGCGTCCGCTCGGCAGCTGCCAGATTCTTCATCGCCTGAGCGTGGTATTCCGGCTTGATCTCGCAGCCGTAGAACCGTCGCCCACGCTGGAGCGAGATGTATCCCTCGCTGCCGATGCCGGCGAATGGACTGAAGACCAGTTCGCCGGGGTTGCTGTAGAGCCTGACCAGACGGTCAATCACGCCGAGTTGCAGCGGGCAGATGTGCTTCGTGTCTTCTTCGCTCTTGGCCGACCGCACGTTGAGCGTGTCGGTCTCTTTGATGTCGCCCCAGGTGCATTCCGCCCAGTCGATCCACTCGTTCCGCGAAACTTCTCCCTTGCTGTCCACGGCCACCTTGTTCTCGCCAGGAGCCCGGAACTTGATCAGGTAGTCGGGCAACGCGCCCCGCTGCCGGGCACGGTCAGATTCAAGCCCACTGAACTGGAGCTCCCGGCTCTTCGTGCGAATAGCCTGGGCCTGCGGGTTCTTCCGCACTGACCAGTCGTATTCGTAGACGAGCCCGGCACGTTCTCCGATGCGGATGTTGATGCCACGGTAGTCGTGCATCCCCACCTCGCCCGAACGCTTCAGCCTCGGGATCTGCATCACGTGAACCACCACCGCCCGGCCCGGCTTCAGCACTCGCCGGAGCCCAGCGTAAAAATACGAAAGGTGGATCTTGGCTTCGCCTCGCAGGTCTTCGCTGTTGCCGATGTCTTCCGGCTTGCTGGTGTAAGCAAACAGGCTCGGGAACGGCGGCGAGAAAACGGAGAAGTCAACGCACTGCGGCGGCATCTCATCGAGCATGTGAGGGATGCAGTCGCCGTGGTGAATCGCGTACTTGTCGTTATCGGGTAGTAGAGTCACGAAACATAGCCTCTTGCTCACGGGTATCAGCCTCAACGCGACGTGCTTTCCGTAGCACGTTCTCAATCATCGGGCGTTCGATGTCGGTCACCGGGATGTGGACATTCAGCGGTCGCGTAGAACCGACACGGTTGGAACGCTTGACCGCCTGGTAGTACTCCTCGTAGGAGTCCTGTAAGCCGCTGAAAACCTGCCGCGTGCAGATCTGTAGGTTGAGTCCGAATCCGAGGATCTTCGGCTTCGTGATCATCACATTGATACGGCCCGCCTTGAACTCATCAACCAGCCGCTGACGCTCTTCCTGCGGCGTGCTGCCGTCGATGCTGGCGGCATCCGGCATGAGTTCCGCGAGCATGTTTTGCTCGTCGTTGTATCGGCACCAGATGATCGTGCTTTCAGTCGGCCACTGGCGAACCATGTCAACGATGAAGGCTGGCTTCTCGCTGCTTTCGCACTTCGCCATCCGCGACAACTTGGCTCGCGTGGTGATGCCGCCAAGCTCGGTCACGAACAGCTGCCCAGTGACAGCCTGCACCGCCTTATCCTGAGCAGCAGAGAGCCGCACGTCGTCGATGTGAACGTGAATGGGCGGGATGTTCGTGACGTTGTCTTTCCAGCCGTAGGTGCTGGGGTCAGTCAGGAAAATGCACCAGTGAGATAGGGCACGGTAGAAAGGCCGCAACGCATGGGGCTTCAGTTCCCATCGCTCGCAGGTCTGCCCGCGATTCACGAAGAACTTGGCGAGGAATGAGTTCACGTTTGGGAAGGCGTCGAGAAACACCGCGTGGTTGGCGTACTCGATCCGGTCGTTGGGCGCGGGCGTACCGGTGAGGGCCAGTTTCCACGGCACTCCAGCACCTAGCCGAAGGCACACTTGCCCCCACTTCCCGTAGTGGCTCTTGAGCATCGACGACTCGTCGAGGATCAGCCCGCCCAGGTCGCCGTCAGGAGTGTCATCGCGGAGTGCGTCGTAGTTGGTGATGCCGAGCTTGCCGCCTGGCGTAGTAAGCCACTTTGCCAGATCCTTGGCGGCAACCTGCTCAACCGGCAGCGAGTCGCCGTAGAACTTCGCGGCCTCGGCAATCGTCTGGGCCACCACCATGAGCGGCGAGACGATCAGCACTGGCTTGTGTGGCATCGCCTGCCGGACGTGCCTCGCGTACTCCAGCAGCATCAGCGTCTTCCCGAGCCCGCAGTCAGCGAAGATTGCCATCTTCTGTTTGGCAATCGCCATAGCGACGATGTCCCGCTGGTAATCAAAAAGCCCGTCGCGTGCCACGTATTCGGCAGACGCATCCGGCGAGGGAGCATCGACGCCGAGATCCGCCGCATACTCGTC
>CAJBSQ010000547.1 GCA_903958265.1 uncultured Planctomycetaceae bacterium | reverse complement strand
CCGGCCGATCTCGCCGCGAAGCTCTCGCGGCGGGAGCTCCGCGACCTGCTGGCCTGGCTCCAGAGCCTGAAGTAGCCGTCCGCCCCGGCCCACCGCGGTCAGGTGTCGTCCGTCGGGCAGACTCCCCCGAGCCAGTCGCAGGGGAGCTGATCTCCCTGGTAGATCACGATCGACTCAGGTGCGTAGTCGTCTTCGTAGCCGCCGAGGAAGCCGGCGAACGATTGCCACGACCACTGCCCGAAGATGTCGGCGATGCCGCACGGAAACGTCTTCGCGGGATCGGCCCCGCAGCCACCGAGGCAGTCGGCGTCGGCCCGGGAGATCGCGAACGCCGGCCACCCGCCCACGCCGGCGGGTGCGACGATCGGATCGTTCGACCCGACAGTGCCGGCCACCGCCGTCTGGAAGGCTGTGAGCGCCTGTGCCGGCTGGTTGCGGTTGGCATTGAACAGCCGGTTGAGGAGCCCGGCGCCGTCGGAATAGTACTCATACACGTTCGTCATCGGCGTCCCCCACGACGGATCGACCGCCATGCCGCCGATCACCGCGATCCGCGAGAACGTCACGCCAGCAGCAGTGAGCGCCTGCTGGAAGGGTTCGACCACGTCGGCCATCACCGTCGTGGCCTTCGGCACGGGGATGCTCGTGCCGACGAAGTTCTCCACGTCGACGCCGAGCAGCAGGGGCCGCGCGTGCGTGATCCCGGCCAGGGTGGCGGCGGCCTCGGCGAACGTGGTGGTCTTTCCAAAGCTCACGCAGATGCCGGCGACAAGCCCCTTCGCTTCGGCCGCCGTCACGAACGTTTGCAGAAACGTGGCGGCGTCCGCCGGTAGCGTGCCAGCGGTGTCACTGAAGATCAGGCTGGTCATCACGGTGCCGATGCCGTGACTGGCGGCGAAGTCGACGATCGCCGACGTGTAGGCCTGCCATGCGGCCGGCTGGAAGAGCGTGCCCAGCGGGGTCTTGTAGCCCTCGTGCCAGAGCACCAGATTGGGCTGGGCCGCCGCGGTCGTGCCGGTCGGCGACCAGCCCGGCCCGCCCCCCTGCACGGCGGCCGACGTGACGATGCCGTGGGCGAGCGTGCGGCCGACGACGAAGCCGGTCGAGCGCTGCAGCCACGAGACCTCGACGGCGGCCGGCGCGGACAGATCCTGCACCGCCACGATCCGCCAGTCGGCATCGCCCCCCATGAAGAGGTCGGATCGAGATGCCCCGATACCGACCCAGGCCACGACCGTGCCGGTCGCCGCGTGCCGCCAGACGAGGTCGGAGCGGGCGTCGCCGTCGAAGTCAGCCACGTCATCGACCAGCCAGTCGAGGTCGCCGCCGACGAAGGTCGTCCCGATGACCTCGAGACCGTTCATGAACCACGCGACCGTGGCACCGGTATCGGCCTGCCGCCAGAGCAGGTCGGCGCGGCCGTCGCTGTTGCCGTCGAATGCCTGTGAGGTTCGCACCAGCCGCCAGAGGCCGTCGCCGCCGAGCACCCGTTGATCGACCACGCGGTCGCCGTTCATCAGCCAGAGCGTCGTCCGACCCGAGAGGGTGTTTCTCCAGGCGAGGTCGGTCGTGCCGTTGCCGTCGTGATCTGCCGCGGCCACGACGCGGTCGCCGTCACCCGCGGGCAGCATCCGGGCCGCGCCCACGCTGCCGTCGTCACGGAGGAGCCATTGCACGGCAGCGCCAGTCGAGGCCTGCCGCCAGACCAGATCGGTAGCGCCATTGCCATCGAAATCGCCAGTCGCCTCGATCGCCCAATCGGCGTCGCCGCCGAGAAACCGCTGCGCGACGACCGCCCCTGCGGCATCGCGGACCCAGCCGACGTGGCCGGCGGCCGCGTCGCTCCGCCACACGAGATCGCGAACTCCGTCGGCGTTGAGATCGATCAGGCCTGCGGCCGAAGCGGGAATTTCCGCCAACGGCTGCGGGGTGGGGGTCAGGAAGTCGGCTGGGTCGAAGGCGACCGCCGGGATCTCGGCCGAGAGCGGGTCGATCGCCGCCTGCGCCCAGTAGACGCCGGCGCCGAACGGCAGGTCGCCGGCATGGCGGCTGGGCCACGGGGGACTCCCGATCAGGTCGTGCGGCCCTTGCAGCTGCGTCGGCAGGTCGTGGGCCGACTGGATCGCGAAGGGCACCTCGTGCCCGGGATAGAAGGCCAGCGTATCCTCCGACACGCTGCCGGGCACGGCGGCCGGATTGTTGACCGAATACTGCTGGCCGAGGAAGCCGTCGATGAGATCATTGGCGTACAGCGTGGAGAGGAAGTTCCATTCGCCGTGCGGGTTGGTCTGCGTGACGGTGTTGGTCTGCGGAAGGGGCTCGAGGCCGAGCGCGGCGAGGTACGGCGTGCCTGAGCCCCCCTTGAGGATCAGCTGCGTATCGAGGTAGCCATGAGTCGGATCCCCCAGCGTCTTGAACAGGCTGCTCGACGGTACCGGCACGATCTTCATCGGCGACTGTCCCGAGGGCAGGTCGTGCGACAGCACCTGCCGACCCGCCCAGAGCACGGCCGTCACGCCCGCATACACGTCGTTGGTGGCCGCGACACCGGGCTGGAACTCGAAATCCTGGGCCCAGATCACGTACCCGCCGTCGCCGGTGGGCAGGCTCTCCGCCGCCGCGGGAAACTCCGAGCCGGGCTGTCCTGGGGCCGGGTCTGCTTCGCTCATCACCGCCGAGAGGATCGACACTGCCAGGTCGTAGGCCGCCGCACCGGTGACCGGCGTCGTGCTCGAAAACAGGGTGCTGATCACCGGCCAGAGATTCCTGCCGGGCGCGCCGTCGTTGAGCCCCAGCGATTCCCCCACGATCCGGGCATCGACCGTCTCACCGCCAAGCGTCCAGCCCGATGTCCACTTCGCTCGCTGTGCGGCGCCGGCCTCGCCGATGACCGTGCTGATCGGGGTCGCCGAGGAGGACGTCGGCATCGTCAGGGCGACGTTGGCATCGTTGATCGTGTCGAGAAAGTAGGCAAACGTGTCGCTGCCCCCGGGTGCCACCGAGAGCAGGTGCCGGCGCTCGAGAGACTCATGACACAGGGGGCGACGAACGCGGCGACGGCTCATGATGATTCCTGATGGCGGGGGCCCTCCGGCGACGGGTGACGCGGAATGCCCGAGGCCATGCTAATCCAGTTCCCATGCGAACACCCGTCATGGGTACCGAATCGTGCCCGCACGCTTCCCACGCCTCCGTAGGTGCAGGTTTTTTACCTGCACAACAAACGGCGTTGATCACCGCAGGTAAAAAAACCTGCGGCTACGCCGGAGACCCCCGCAGGCGGGAAACCTCCGCCGCGAAGGCCGCGTTGCCGACGAGGCCTGCGGCGTCGACGCTGAACTCGGGCTTGAGCCGTTCGAGGAAGAACATCTCCACCTCGCCCTTGCCCTTGACCTCGATGCGGCCTCGCGGCGTGCACTCAAACCACGGTGCGAGCAGCGCGTGCGTGGCTGCCGAGATGTTGATCCTGCCCGGTTCGCCCTTGCTCTCCATCCGGCTCGCCGTATTGACCGTGTCGCCCCAGAGGTCGTAGAGAAACCGCTGCTCGCCGATCACGCCCGCCACCAGCGGGCCCGTATGAAGGCCGATGCGGATCGGGAACACGGGCAATCCCGCCGCCTGCTGATCGGTGCCGATCGCCGCCACCGCCTCGCGGAGCCCGAGGCCAAACATCGCCGCGTCGAGGGCATGCGACCCGCTCGGCTCCGGCACGCCGGCGGCGGCCATGTAGGCGTCGCCGATTGTCTTCAGCTTCTCCATGCCGCACGCCGCGAGCAGCTGGTCGAAGCGGAGGAAGTAGCGATCGAGGTCGGCGATCAGCTGTCGTGGCGAGAGCGTCTCGGCCGTCTTCGTGAAGCCCACGAAGTCGGTGAACAGCACCGTCACGCTGTCAAAGTGCCGCGGCTCGCTCTGACCGGTGTCGGCAAGCTCGTCGGCGATTCGTCGCGGAAAGACCTTGTAGAGCAGCTCGCGACTCTTCCGCAGGCTCTCCTCGACCTGCCGGTTGGCATCCGCAAGGGTGCGGTGCATCTCTGCCAGCTTCGAGTTTTGCTGGAGGATGTTCTCGTAGGTCGAGAGCAGAAGGTTGAGCAGCTGCCGGCGGGTGACGTCGAGCAGGAGCCGCTCGCCCTCATACTCCAGTTCAAGGGGCTCGCCGGCGCGGTCGGCCGCCGGATCCTGGGCGAGGAGATGATCGACCCGCTCGAGAATGTGGGTCGGCTCGTAGGGCTTGGTCACATACGCATCGGCGCCCTCGCGGAGTCCGGCGAGGATGTCAGACGTCGCGGCCAGCGAGGTGAGCATCAGCACGGGGATGTGCCGGAGATCGGGATCGGCCTTCACGGCCCGGCAGAGCGCGTGGCCGTCCATCTCGGGCATCTCGACGTCGGAGATGAGCATGGCCGGCCGGTGCTCGCGGACCAGGGCGAGTGCGAGAGCCCCGTTTGCTCCCCAGTGCACCGCATGGCCACGCGATTCCAGTGCCCTCATGAGCATCATCGCCGGCAACCGGCTGTCCTCCGCGATCACGATCGTGCGTCCGCCGGCGTTCGTCATGGCCCAGAGGATACCCGCTTCGACCCGCCTCCGGCGACGGCAGCGAGCCCGCCACCACAGCGGCCCCCGATCCACGCTGCACGCCGCACGCCTCGATCAGCGGTCGAGCTCGCCGTCGTCGTCGGGGAAGTCTTGGTCGTCATCCTGCTCGGCAAACGCATCGTCGCGGCCGCCGTCCTCCTGGTCGTCGAGTGCGTCGACCGTGTCGGAATCGTCGTCGAAGCCGGCGTCGTCCTCCTCGTCGGCATCGATCACCACCGGGGCGGAGGCATGGGGCTGGATTTTCAGCCTCCGCGGCGGGGGGTCCGGGGGCAGGGGGGCGGTGCCGTTGCGGGCCGCCCACTGTTCCAGCGTGAGCAGCACCTCGCGGGCCTGGCTGCCGGCGTACTGCCCCACGACGCCGTCTTCGGCCATGAAGTCGATGAGCCGGGCCCCACGGCCGTAGCCCACGCCCAGTGCCCGCTGCAGGAGCGACACGCTGCCACGGCCCTCGCGGATCACCACTTCGACAGCCGCGTCGTAGAGTTCGTCCTTGTCCTGCGGGCTGACGGCCGCCTTGGCCGCGTCGCCAGAGGGAGCGGGCTGCAGGTTCACCAGTTCCGCCGCGTACTGCGGCTCGGTGGTGCCGATCGCGGCCATCACCCGACCGATCTCCTCGTCGCTGAGATACGTGCCCTGGCCGCGGAGGATCTGGCTGGTGCCCGGAGAGAGGAAGAGCATGTCGCCGTTGCCCAGCAGCCGCTCCGCCCCCATCTCGTCGAGCACGACGCGGCTGTCGGTGCGGCTCGCCACCTGGAAGGCGATCCGCGCCGGCAGGTTGCTCTTGATGAGGCCGGTGATCACGTCGACCGTCGGCTTCTGCGTGGCGAGGATCAGGTGGATGCCCACCGCCCGGCTCTTCTGAGCGAGCCGGATGATGTGGGCCTCGATCTCCTTGCCGGCCGTCATCATCATGTCGGCGATCTCGTCGGCGATCATCACGATGAAGGGCATCGTGGTGGGGATCGCGGCGGCCTCCTCGTCGGTCTCGGGGTTCATCCGCTTGAGCAGCTCGTCGCGGCCCAGCGCGTTGTACTGCGTGAGGTGGCGCACGCCCACCTTCGCGAGCAGGGTATACCGCTGCTCCATCTTCTCGACCGCCCAGGCGAGGATCGCCTCGGCCTTCTTCATGTCGGTCACCACCGGGTGCATGAGGTGCGGCAGCGCCTTGTAGGGCGTGAGTTCGACCATCTTGGGGTCGATCATCAGCATCCGCACCTCGTCGGGCCGCCGCGTCATCAGCATCGACACGATGATCGAGTTCAGGCAGACCGACTTGCCCGTGCCCGTGCGGCCGGCGATCAGAAGGTGGGGCAGGCTCGCCATGTCGACCACCATCGAGTTGCCCGCCACGTCCTTCCCGAGGTAGATCGGGATCTTCATGGTGCGGCTCTTGGCCTGCGTCTCCTCGATCACCTCGCGGAGGCGGACCATCTGCCGGGTGGTGTTGGGCACCTCGATGCCGACGGAGTTCTTGCCCGGGATCGGGGCCACGATCCGAACGCTCGGCACGCGGAGGGCGATCGCCAGGTCGTCGGCGAGGTTGGTGATCTTGGCGAGGCGAAGCCCGGCCTCGAGCTCGATCTCGTACTGCGAGATCACCGGCCCGGTCTCGATCTCGACCACCTTCACCTTGAAGCCGAACTCTGCGAACGTCTTCTCGAGCACCTTGGCCCGGTCGCGAACCTCCTGTTCCTGCTGGTCGAGCTCCAGGTATTCCGTCGGCAGCAGGAGGTCGAGGCTGGGCAGCTCGTAGTCGATCGCGGGATCGGGGGAGAGCTCGAGTGTGGCCTGCGGTTTGCGGCGGGTGGAGAGCGACTTGATCGGGACCATGCGCTGGCTCGTGGCCGGCGCCGGCTCATCGGCGGCGGCCTCGTCGGCCATCGGCTCGGCGGCGACGTCGGGTTCGTCTTCCGCAGCCGCGACGACCGGTAGTTCGCGGCGCTTCACGCGGACCGTCGGCTCCCCGTCGGCATCGATGTCGGCGTCGTCGAACTCGGCGTCGAGGTCTTCCACGCGGCCGGCGAGCCGGCTGCGAAGTCCAGGGAACCGGCTCTTGAGGTCGGCCACCTCGGCTGTGCCCAGGCGGTCGAAATCTTGACGAACACGTCGCCGCGGCAGTCGGGCGGCCACCGCTCCGGCCGCCGCCATCGAGACGGAGACGAGTTTCACGCCACCGCCAGCCAGCCAAAAGAGCATCGCATCACAGGCGAGGAACAGTCCGCCGAGCGTGATCGCGGTGACCACGATCGCACCACCCGTCCGGGCCAGGTACGACTCCGCCAGCAGGCGTCCCATCCCGCCGACCCGGCCCCCGGGGCCCCAGAGCGGCCGATCGATCCAATCGGGAAGAAACAGCGTGAGCAGCGTGCATGCCCCGGCGATCGCGAGCGCTGCGCCCACCGTCCGCAGCGGCAGATCGGGAAGGTGACTCCGGCGGAGCAGGGCCACGTCGAGCGCCACGAGGAAGCCCACCAGGCCCCATGCCCCGATGCCGAGGGCCTCATACAGCCCGCCACCGACCGTCGCGCCTAACAGCCCGCAGGCGTTCGCCGCGCGGGCATTCGGCGGGAAGGCGCGGCACAACGGCGGGTCGCCCGCGTCGAACGTGGCCAACGCCGCCACCAGGAAAATGCACCCGGCGAGCAGCACGAGAGACGTCAGGTCACGGACCCGGTTTCGCGGAGCGGCGAGCGGCGTCGCCGGGGGGGTCTCGACGGCCGGGCGGGCGGCCGAGCGAGCAGGGGCAAAGCGCTGGGAGATGGAGCGGTCGGCGAACGCCATGCGACGATCCTTGTCGAGGTGAGATCCTCGGCAACTCTACAGGCCGCCCGATGACGCGGCGGCCGTCATTGGGCCAACCCCGGCGACGGCCTGATCCGGTCGTAGCGGCTGTGCATGCGGTCGCGGTCGTAGCGACCGCCGCCCGCACCCGCTGGGCCACCGCGCCAGCGCCCCTGGGCACCACCGCGTCGGGTAGGCTACGAACTCGCCCCATAGGTCCACCGTGATCGCAAGCCCTCCCACCCGCGTGCCTGCCACCCCCGGACCGCTGGCACGTCAAGCCGGCAGGCAGATCCTCGAGATCGTGATCGTGGCCGCGGTCGCGGCCACGGTGCTCTGGGCGTGGAAGGCCTGGGGGCTCTCGCCGCAGGTGATCTGCCTGACGGTCGTTGTCCTGGCCGTGATCAAGACCAGCTACTTCCTGATCGAAAACCTCCAGCACATCCTGCTCGCCACCGCCCAGGAGATTCCCTACCACCGCTTTCTCGCCCTGATGGGCGTCAACATGGCGCAGATCACGCTCGCCTTCGCGATCGACTTCTGGCTGCTGGAGTCGGCGGAGCGGGGCAGCCTGAGCGGCTTCGACGAGTCCACCACGCCCGCCCGCATGTTCTTCGACTGCTTTTTCTACAGCGTGCTCAACTTCTCGTTCTTTGGCTTCGGCGACATCATGCCGCAGACCATCCCGGCGAAGATCGTCACGCTCCTCGAGGTGATTCTCGCGTTTTTCACCGTGATCTTCCTGCTCTCCGACTTCATCAGCTTGAAGGATTCGCTTCGCCGGGAGCGGCATCGGTGACGCTCCTCGCGACCACGCATGCCCTTCTCGGCGGCCCGGCGCTCGCACTCGGCGTGGCGGCCGGCTTCACCGCCGCGCTGGCCAGCGCCGTCTCCTATTTCATCTCCCGCCACCACGGCATCGGCGGGGGCAGCAGCCTGCGGCTCCTCGTGCTCTCCCACGCCCTGATGGGAGCGGTCTGCATCCCGGGAGCCTGGCTGCTCTGGCCGGTGTCGCTGCCGCCGGCGTCGGCATGGCTGGTGCCGATGTTCGGGTCGGCGACGTCGTATCTCTGCGGCCAGTCCCTCGTGTTCGCGGCGCTTTCCCGGGCCGAGACGTCTCGGGTAGCGCCGCTCTTAGGCCTCAAGATCGCGATGCTCGCCGCCATCGCCTCCATGCTGCCCGGTGAGCCGCTCGACCTGCGGCAGTGGATCGCCGTGGCGCTCAGCCTGGTGGCCGCGGCGATGCTCCAGCGTGGGGGCGGTCTGCCACCGGCGGCCCTGGCGTTGACGCTCACCGCCTGTGTCACGTTCGCCGTCTCGGATCTGTTCATCGTGGCCCTGATCGACGGGCTGCAGCAGACGGCCGCCGCGGCCGGCAACCCACTCGGCCGCGTGCGGGCCGGCGTGCTCGCCATGGCAGTGACCTACGTGGTCTGTGGCCTGCTGTCGGCGATCGTGATGCTCGCGTCGCGCGGGCGACCGACAGGCTGGCACGACTGGAAATTCGCGATCCGCTACGCGGCCACCTGGCTGGTCGGCATGGCCGCCCTCTACACCTGCTTCGGGCTCGTCGGTGCCATCTTCGGCAACATCCTCCAGTCGACCCGCGGCATGATGGCCATCGCCATCGGCGCGGCCCTGGCTCACCGGGGCTGGCACGACCTCGAAACCCGCGTCGATCGGCAAACGCTCACCCGCCGAGCCGTCGCTGCCGTCCTGATGACAGCCGCGATCGCGCTCTACGTGATCGACCTTGCCTGAGCGGCCCGATGCGGCCCTCGCGGGTGCGACTCACTGGCTTCCATAGCAGCAGGTTTCCTACCTGCTGTCATCAACGCCGTTTGTTGCCCCTCGTAGCAGCAGGTTTCCTACCTGCTGTGATCGACGTCGCTTGTTGTGCAGGTAAAAAACCTGCACCTACGGTGGAGCTGTCCTACCTGCTGTCATCAACGCCGTTCGTTGCCCCTCGTAGCAGCAGGTTTCCTACCTGCT
>CAJBSQ010000546.1 GCA_903958265.1 uncultured Planctomycetaceae bacterium | reverse complement strand
CGCCGCGGCCAGGGCGCCGCGGGCGTAGCAGTCGCGGTTGGTGGCCCGCACGTTCACGGAGAACGACTCGCCCTCCATGCCAAAGAGGATCGTGTGCTCGCCCGGATTGTCGCCGGTGCGGACGGCGTGGTAGCCGATCTCGTCGCCCGGCCGGGCGCCGGGCCGACCTTCGCGGCCGTGGGCCGAGCGGGTCTGCCCCATCGCCTGCTGCACGAGCGAGCGAAACTTCAGCGCTATGCCGCTCGGAGAATCCTCCTTGTGGCGGTGATGGCACTCAATGATCTCGACGTCGGTTCGGCCGCCGACTCGCGAGAGCAGCGCGCCTGCCCGGCCCACGAGGTCGAGGCGTGGTGTCGATTCCTTCGTCGGGATCGCCCCGGCATCGAATCGTCGCCAATCGTCGCGTGCGTCGCGCATCGGTGCCTCGGTTGCTTTCCTGCCAGGTGGCGAGTGCTGACGGCGGTTGCAAACGGCCACGCGGGACGATCGAAACTGGTGGCGCCGGGCGGTGTCGGCCTCTGCTGATTCCGCGGGAGCGTCGCGGTTTGTTCGGTTGCGCAGACTTCACGGGAGTGGCTCGCCCACCCCCTTCACCCGTCATGGTTACCGCTGATTGACGAGCGACCGCAGTGCACGATTCACGGCTTCTGAGTCTGGAAACGCTGCTTTGACATCTGGGTCGAGCATGACCGCCCCTTCTGCGAGGGTGAAATGCCGCACTTCCGCACTGCCATCATCCTCAAACACGCGGACGTCATGGCCCTCACGGTATTCCCGATAGTGGCCGCCACGGCGAGCGTTCGAAAAGTCGTATTCGTCGCGCATTTCAGTCTCAGGGTCGCTCATCGACATAACTCCTGGCCTCGGCAGGGGTAGCTGACCTGGCTCCAATGATTCGAATAACACCACTCCGCAAAGTGTACCAGACAACAATCAATCGTCCCGCGGCCGAGAGCCCCATTTCGAGCCATCTGTCTTCATCGGCCGAGTGATCCGGATCGGCCACCATCAGCGCGAAACAATCGTTGAACACCGTCTTTGCTTCCTCGAAGGTCACGCCATGCTTTCGCTGGTTTTCGGCAGACTTCCGGGCATGCCATTCAAACTCCAGCGTCATGTGGCCTTCCCGTGATTACGTCGCGTGCTTCAGGCGGCCCGAGGCAGACGGCGGCCAGGTCGCCCACGGCCCCGAGGCACGTCAGGGCTGGGGGAGTGTACAGAAGTATATTTGTTCTTGCAATCCCGAAACGGCCGCTGAGGCCGAACGTCTATGCCGCGTCAGCGGGCTTTCATGGGCCGGCGAGCCTGGGCGGGAGGCTTGAGAAGCGTGCGAACCGCGGCCAGCAGCTTGTCGGGATCGGCCGCGGTCGACTCGTGGATCGGCATCACCACTGTTTTCTGATCCACGATTCGCACCGTGCCTCCCCGCGTGCCGGCGGCCAGCCTGAGTTTTTCCATCGCGGCCCGGTCGTGGTGGCCGATCACGACGAGGCCGGGATGGCGGGTGATCGAATCGATCCCGAGGCCGATGGCGAGCGTCTTGAGCCGGGTG
>CAJBSQ010000545.1 GCA_903958265.1 uncultured Planctomycetaceae bacterium | reverse complement strand
CTCCCGCGCGAACCAGACGCGGATCCCGCCGTGCATGAGTTGCGCCGGCAGACCGTCGGGGGCGCGGGCCGCGTCAAACACCACGATCGTGGTCGAAGCCTGCTCGCCGAGCACGTCGACCAGCATGTCGAGCAGCGCGACCCGCGACTGCTCGAAGCCCCGCGGGCCGCGAGTTGCCCCAAACACGCCTGAGGCATGGAGGAGGTTGTAGCCGTCGATGATGAGCGTCATTCAGCCGAGCCGGTACTTCACGCGGACTCCCACGATCGTGGTCACCGCCCTGCCCTGCAGCGTCCATCCGTGAAACGGGGAGTTGATGCTCTTGGAGTGGAACGAGTTGGCATCCACCCGCCACGAGAGGTTCGGGTCGATGAGCGTGATGTCGGCCACCGCACCCGGCCGCAGGGTGCCGCGGTTGAGCCCCAGGATCTTCGCCGGCAGCATGCTCAGCGCCTCGACGAGCCGCGGCCAGCCGAGCCGGCCGGTGTTCACCAGTCTCGTGACCGAGAGCCCGACCGCCGTCTCCAGGCCGAGGATGCCGAACGGAGCACGGTCGAGCTCCAGCATCTTCTTCTCGCGGGCGTGCGGTGCGTGGTCGGTGGCGATGCAGTCGATCGTGCCGTCGACGAGCCCCTCGATGATGGCCTCGACGTCGGCAGCGGTCCGCAGCGGCGGGCTCATCTTGAAGTTGGAATCGAAGCCCCGCAGGCTTTCGTCGGTGAGCGTGAAGTGGTGGGGGCAGGCCTCCGCGGTCACGCGGGCGCCCCGCTTTTTCGCCGCGCGGATCAGGTCCACGCCCCCTGCCGTGGAGACGTGCATCGCGTGGAGCCGGCCGCCGGTCATGTCGGAGAGGGCGATGTCGCGGCCGATCATCACCTCCTCGGCAGCGGCCGGCATGCCGCCAAGCCCGAGCACGAGTGACACCAGCCCCTCGTGCATCACGCCCCCCCGCGAGAGTTCGAGCACCTCCTCGTGGGCGAGGATCGGCTTGTCGAACATCCGGCAGTATTCAAACGCCCGACGCATCAGTTCGGCGTCGTAGACCGGGGCGCCGTCGTCGCTGAAGGCGACCGCGCCGGCCTCCACGAGTTGGCCGATCTCGGCGAGTTCCTTGCCCTCACGATTGCGGCTCACGCAGGCCACCACGAACACGTTGCAGGTGTCGGCGCGGGCCGCCTTCTGGTGGATGAACTCGACGGCCGCCTGGGTGTCGATCGGCGGTTCGGTGTTGGGGATGCAGGCGACGCTCGTGAAGCCGCCGGCGAGGGCGGCCCGCGTGCCTGTCTCGATTGTTTCGTCCTCCTCGCGGCCCGGCTCCCGGAGGTGGACGTGCATGTCGATCAGCCCCGGCGTCACCACGAGCCCATCGGCGTCGATGGTTTCGTCGGCCTTGCCGATCGGCAAGGCCCCGGAGTGGCCGATGGCCACCACCTGGCCGTCACGAACGAGCACGTCGTCGATGCGGTCGACGCCCTGCGAGGGGTCGATCACCCGGCCACCGCGAATCAGCAGCGTTGCCATCAGGACATCCTCGTGGCCGGGGGCAGGCCATCGCCGGCCGGGCGGCCGCCCGCATGCCGGGGGCCGCAGGTCAGCCAGAGCACCGCCATCCGCACGGCCAGCCCGTTGGCGACCTGCCCGAGGATCAGCGACTGCGGACAGTCGGCCACCTCGGCCGACACCTCCACGCCCCGATTGATCGGGCCAGGAGCGAGGATCAGCAGGTCTTTCTTCGCCCGCTTCAGCCGCTCGCTGGTCATCGCGTAGAGGTGGGCGTATTCGCGGACCGATGGAAAGGGCCGGGTGTTCTGCCGCTCGAACTGGATCCGCAGCAGGTTGAGCACGTCGCACCGCGGCACGATCGCATCGAGGTCGTGCGAGACCTCCACGCCGAGTTCCCGCCACCGCTCCGACACCAGCGTCGGCGGGCCGCAGAGGATCACCTTCGCGCCGAGCTTGACGAGGCCCCAGAGATTCGACCGCGCCGTCCGGCTGTGGGCGATGTCGCCGACTAGTCCCACCGTCACCCCCGAGAGGTCGCCGAGTCGCTCGCGGATCGAGAAAATGTCGAGCAGACCCTGCGTCGGGTGCTCGTGCGGGCCGTCACCGGCGTTGATCACGCCGACCGAGAGGTGGTGGGCGAGCAGATGCGGCGTGCCGGGCGTGACGTGCCGCACCACCACGGCGTCGATCCCCATCGCCTCGAGGTTCTTCGCCGTGTCGATGAACGACTCCCCCTTGGAGAGGCTGCTCGACGAGGCGGAGAAGTCGATCACGTCGGCCCCGAGCCGGCGGGCCGCCAGCGCGAAGCTCGTCTTGGTCCGCGTCGAGTTCTCGAAAAAAAGCGTGACCACCGTGGTGCCATTGAGGACCGCGAGTTTGCGGCGACAGCCGTCGGTGGCCTCCTTGAAGAGGGTCGCCGTGTCGAGCAGGGTGCGGATCTCGTCGGGTGTGAGCCGCTCGAGGTCGAGCAGGTGCCGGTGCTTCCAGTGCGACGGCACGGTCTGCTGGTCGAGGATGGCAGCGGTCATACGGGGCGTTCTTCCGGGCAGGAAGCAGGAGGCCCACCCCCTTCGAGGAAGGGGTGGTGCCATGGGCAGGCAACGTCAGAGTCTAGCAAATCGGGGTGATTTCACACCGCGTCTCCGGTGCGGCGGTTGCCCTTGCCCCGCCGTGCGCGCCGCCTCTACGCTCCCGACGCTTTCGCCCATCGATCCTCACCGTCGGGCCCCGCGGCCCGAGCCCCACGCCGAGCACCGCATTCAATGAACGGCTTCGTCTGGTCGATCCGAGCCCGTTGGCCGGCTCTTCTTGTCGCGCTCGTGGCCTGCGCGAGTGGCTGCACGTCGGCCATTAGCACCGCGTATCTCCGCGACACCCTCTGGGATGTCTCTGAGCATGCGGCGGAGGAGCAACCCGCTGCCGAGGAGACCGCCGCGACCAACGCGGCCGAGGCAACGGACGACGTGACCGACACGCTCGTTTCGGCCGGCGAGACCGCTGCCGACGAAGAGCGGCGGGCGGCGGCGACCGACGAGGCCGTGGCCCGCCTCGCCCGGCTTGGCGATCTCGACGAAGCCACCCGGGCAACGCTCATGGAGACGCTGCAGCGGACGCAGCAGGAGGATTGGCCGGTGGTGGTCGAGGCCTTCGCCGACTCGCTGGAGTCGGCCGCGACGGCGTCCGCCGCAGCCCAGCGGGTCGTCGAGCGGGCGCAGCCGCCGATGGGTGCGGCCTCCCACGTCGTTGCCAAAGCCGATCTCGACGAGGCCACGTCCCCGCCCCCGGCAGCCCCAGAACCTCTGGTCGTCGAGCAGATCCAGCCAGCTGGCGAACCGGCCCCGCTGCCCACGGAGGTCGCCGCGGCTCCCTCGGCTCCCGAGCCGCTCGAGTCGGCCACCCCGCCGGCTGTGGCGAAGTTTGAGGTGAGAAACGCCTGCTTCGCGTCGCGGGTGCAGGCCTGGGGCGTCGTCGAACGATTTCCCGACCAGCGGTTTCGGCCAGGCCAGGAACTGATCGTCTACTTCGAACTCGGCAACCTCTCGGCGGGCGAGTCATCGGCCGG
>CAJBSQ010000544.1 GCA_903958265.1 uncultured Planctomycetaceae bacterium | reverse complement strand
GGCGGCGATGATGGGCTCGATCGAGGCCGACATGCAGCGGCGCGTGCGGATTCAAGACGTCCGTACGGCGGTCGTGCAGGGCATCGCCGACGCGTTCGACATGCCGCGCATCCACATCAACGCCGGATTACCGGTCCGCATCCAACCACCGCATCAGCCGGAGGTCATCAGCCGTGTCGGGTGAATCGCCGCTGTCCACGTCCGCGATTGTCTTGCCAATCCTGTCGGCCACGGAGCCTGCCGTCTCGCTGCCACCGTCTCGCCGCCTGCCTCCCTGGCTGAGGCAGAATCTCGCGCCGGGGGGCGGTCATGCGGAGACGGCCCACCTGATCGCGGAACTCGAACTCGAAACGGTCTGCTCCTCGGCCAAGTGCCCCAACCGCCTCGAGTGCTGGTCGCAGCGGACGGCCACGTTCATGATCCTGGGCAACGTCTGCACGCGGCCCTGCGGATTCTGCTCGGTGCCCAAGGGGAAGACCGAGGCGCTGGAACTCGACGAGCCGGAGCGGGTGGCCGAGGCGGCGCGGCGACTGGGGCTGAAGCACGTGGTGATCACGAGCGTGACCCGCGATGACCTGCCCGACGGCGGCGCTGAGCACTTCCGGCGGACGGTCGAGGCGGTCCGCGCAGCGACGGGGGCGGCCGTCGAGGTGCTCGTGCCCGACTTCCTCGACAAGCCCGGAGCCCTCGAGCGGCTGATGGAGGCGAAGCCCGACGTCTTCAACCACAACACCGAGACGGTGCCCCGGCTCTACCGGTCCGTCCGCGGTCGCAAGAGCGTCTACGCCTGGACCCTGCGACTGCTCGCCGACGCCAAACGGCTGTTTCCCGATGTGAAAACGAAGAGCGGACTGATGCTCGGTCTGGGGGAGACACGGGACGAACTCCTCGACGTGTTCGCCGACCTGGTGGAGCATGGCGTCGACTTCCTCACGCTCGGGCAGTACCTCCAGCCGACGCTCGACTCGCTTCCCGTGGAGCGGTACGTGCCGCCGGAGGAGTTCGTCGAACTCGGTGAGCTCGCCCGGAGCATCGGCTTCCGGAAAGTGGCCAGCGGGCCGCTCGTCCGGTCGAGCTACCACGCCCGCGACATGGCCGAAGACAGCCGCCTCTAAAAAGGTGTCAGCCACCAAATCTGGGTAAGTTGGCCTGACGTCAACGCAAAACGCTTGCGACGTCTGGTTGGCTGGGCAGACTCGGTTGTTTTCGCGGACGTCCACGCGGACGCAGCGTCAGGTCAAGATGCAATCGCTTCGCTGTGTTCTCGACCCACGGCTCGCTTCCGTAAGGCCTACCCCGACGAATACACGTGCGGAGGGCGGAAAGTTCGCCTTCGGTCTGAGGTGAGTTCACGCACTGAATCCAGTGGCTTGTTCGGTGGTGCGATTGCTCATGGATGGGCCATACGGAGAGTGGGATTGGTTCGGCTGTGGTCACTTGCCCGAGGCTTGACCATGGCCACTCTTCCGCCCGGGTGACGAGTTGAGCCCGCAACGGGTTTCGTTCGACGTATCTCATGGCCGTGTGAAAGTACGCCTCCGTCTGGATCGGAAACGACTTGAACCTGCCCTGATACAGATGCCCTTCACCGATCTCGTTGTGGAACCACTTCCAGCGCTTCACGTGGAGGTTGGTCAGATACTGCACAAATACCGAGAGATCGCCATCATGCTCTGGCCAGAGCACCATGTGCCAATGGTTGGGCATCACACAGTATCCACAAATCCGCATCGATCGCGCTCGCAGCGTCTCCGCCACGGCATCGACGAAGGCCGCATAGTCGCGAGTCGTATGGAAGAGCGTTCGCCGTCCGACGGCTCGATTCAGCACGTGATAGGCAAGGCCGCCGACGGCGGTACGCAGTGCTCGTGACATGAACGTATGTATATATCACGACACGGTGGTGTCAAATTGCCCAGATTTGGTGGCTGACACCTTTTTCGGAGGCTACGACGCGTCGTTTTCGTCGAGGCCGTGCTCGAGGAGCTTTTTGCGGAGCGTGTTGCGGTTGATGCCCAGCCGCGCTGCGGCCTTGAGTTGCACGCCGTTGCAGGCAGCGAGCATCTGGGCGATCAGCTCCCGTTCGACGCGGCTGACGATGCGGTCGAAGAGCGTGTCGTCGTCGGGCCCGGCGGTTGTCATGCCCTGCTCAACGAGGTCGCGGGCCAGGCTGTCGAGGTCGCCGCCGCGGCCGGGCAGGGGGGATGAGCCACGGTCGCCACGGAGCGCCGGGGGCAGAAGATCGAGCGTGATCTCGTCCCCCTGGGCCATCACCACGCACCGCTCGATCACGTTTTGCAGTTCGCGGACGTTGCCGGGCCAGTGGTAGTGGGCCATCGCTTCGGCCGCTTCCTTCCGGATGTGGACGACATAGCGGTCGTTCTCCTCGTTGTAATGAGCGAGGAAGTGGGTGATCAGCAGCGGGATGTCGTCGCGGCGGGCCCGCAGCGGTGGCAGCAGGATCGGCACCACGTTGAGCCGGTAGTAGAGATCTTCACGAAACGTTTCCTTTGCCACCTCGTCGAGCAGGTCCCGGTTGCTGGCGGCGATCACCCGCGTGTCGACGCTGATTGTCTCCGTGTCACCGACCCGCTCGAACTCCCGCTCCTGCAGTACGCGGAGGAGCTTGACCTGGAGCTTCGGGGTGGTGGAGTT
>CAJBSQ010000543.1 GCA_903958265.1 uncultured Planctomycetaceae bacterium | reverse complement strand
CACGAGTGCGAGTGGCGAGCACACTACGGGCGGTGATCCATGCCCGACCCGCACCCCACGAGTGAGCCGCCGCAGACGCTGCTCGCATCGCTCGCCCATCTCGGCCCCGACTCGTCGGCCGCGGCTGGATCTACTGGGCATGGGCCGTGATGACGGCCCTGATTGTGGTGCAGCAGGGGGGCATTGTGGCCGGTGTTGTTACCGCAGCGAAGGTACAGGCTGGAGCACAGGTAGGAAACCTGTGGCTACGGGGGCACGATCGACGGTGGTTACCACAACGTAGGTACAGGTTTCCTACCTGTACTGCCCAGCAGGGACCAGGCTTGATCACAGGTAGGAAACCTGTGGCTACGGGGGTGATCAAAACTGTATCGCATTGTCGATCAGTAAGATCGATGCAAGCCGAAGGGGGAAAGCAGTTGCTCGCTGGGAGCCTTCCTCGTCGGCAAGCTAGACTGGTGGAGGCTTGGGCCGAGTTGCATCAGTCGGATTTGGTTGCCGATTAGGGCCGGTTGCAGGCCGGGTGTGTGGTTGATCTGGTGGTCGCGAGCCGCTGATGGCTACCGTTTGCCGATGAAAGAACCTGATGCAATCCATCTACATCGAGACATCTGTCGTCAGCTTTCTCCGCGAGAATCCATCCGCCTCGCCCGAGTCGGTTGAGCGGCAAGTCATCACCCGAAGGTGGTGGAACCTCCATCGCCAGCGCTACGAGTTGGTGACGTCCCAGTATGTGGTTGATGAAGCCAGCATGGGCAGTCCAGCCCGAGCACAGGAGCGTGTCCGATATTTGGCCGGCATCCCGCTGGTCGCGCTCAGCAGCGAAATCGACGACCTCGCCGCCCAAATCATGGCGAGGACAATACTACCGAAGGATGCGATCGTCGATGCGCTTCACATTGCTTCTGCCGCAGTGAGCCGCGTAGACTATCTATTGACGTGGAATTGCTCGCACATCGCAAATCCCATGATCCTGCCACGCGTATTTCGTGCCTTGGATGATTTCGGGCTTCCTTTTCCGGTGATCTGCACCCCACAAGACATGCTTGAGGAGTATGGCGATGATCCAACGAACTGATCCAATTATCGAGGAAATCCACGAAGCCCGTCGCGAGATCGCAAAGCGATTCGAGGGAGATATTCGTCGTATTTCGGAGGATGCGCGGCAGCGCCAGATTCGAGAGGGCCGCCCCGTATGGCACCCAGAAGCGGCGAATCGGGTAGGCGGGCAGATCGCTCCGCCCGCCCCCCACACCACGTAGCATGCGGGTCTGCACTACGCGGTTCGACGGAGCGGAGCACGCTTGACCCAGAGCGAGCGCCAAGAGATTCTGGGCCCGCGTGCGGACGAACCGCCAGCGTTTCCAGAAGTACATCCGCAGACGCCGCCGAGTCCACTGGTCGAGGTTCTCGAACAGTCTCATCTGCTTCGCCAGCGCAAAAAACACCCGCTCCGCCGCACGTCGTGTCTTCGTGAAAATCATGAAGTCATCGGCGTAGCGAACGAACAGCAGGCCACGCCTTTCCAACTCCTTGTCCAGATCATCCAGCAGGATGTTGGCCAGAAGCGGTGAAAGCGGGCCGCCTTGCGGCGTGCCTTCCGGGCTAGACTACAAATCCCTTCGACCATCACGCCCGGCCTCGGCGGATCGTCCGTTGCACCTGCTTAGCTGCTCCATGGGCGGCTGACGACGAAAGTGCTTGTCAGCTTGATGATGCATCCGCGGGCTTCCTTCCCACCCCGTGTCACCCCAGAGCAGTTGCCCTCACCTCGTGCTTTGCCAATCGGAGGGATCACTTGGTCTGCTGATCTCCTTCAGGCTCCCAATCTCGCACAGGGGACTTACACCCCATACCATCACGCCCATGACGGGCGTACACTAAGCGATGCAGCGGACTCGCGATGAAGCCAAGCGGTGTGGTTGATCTGGTGGTCGCGAGCCGCTGATCGCAGGCGATCCACATCGACAGCGTGGAAATCCTGCAGTCGGCCTGAGCAGGCCGAGCGCTCGGATCGACACGAGTGCGAGTGGCGGGCACACTACGAGCGGTGATCCATGCCCGACCCGCACCCCACGAGTGAGCCGCCGCAGACGCTGCTCGCATCGCTCGCCCATCTCGGCCCCGGCATCATCCTCGCCAGCTCCATCGTCGGCAGTGGCGAACTGATCGCCACCACCACCGCCGGAGCTCAGGCCGGGTTTGTGCTTCTCTGGCTCATCGTGCTCGGCTGCGTGATCAAGGTGGCGGCCCAGGTCGAGATCGGCCGCAACACGCTCACCTGGGGCCGCACCTCTCTCGACGCCTTCGATCGTGTGCCCGGGCCCCGGCTGGCCGGCCGCGGCTGGATCTACTGGGCATGGGCCGTGATGACGACGCTGATCGTGGTGCAGCAGGGGGGCATCGTGGCCGGTGTGGCCCAGACCCTCGCCGCCGGGATGCCGATCACTGCTGCGGGCCAACAGTGGAACGCCACGCACGACGAGGCCGCGGCACTCCGCGTGGCGGAAGCCACCGCCCGCCGCTCGGGCGATCAAGCCTCAGCCGACGACCTCGCCGCAAAGCTCGCCGCCGCGACGGCCCGGGCTGCCACGCTATCGCAGCCGGCTGACGAGACGCTCTGGAGCCTCATCACGGGGGTTGTTACGGCCGTGCTCCTCGCCATCGGCCGCTACCGGCTCATCGAACGGGTGTCGAT
>CAJBSQ010000542.1 GCA_903958265.1 uncultured Planctomycetaceae bacterium | reverse complement strand
GTCGACGACGAGGCCGAAGTCGATCGCCCCCAGGCTCATCAGGCTCGCGGGGATGCCGACCGCCCACATCAGGTTGGCGGCGAAGAGCATCGACAGCGGGATCGCCAGCGAGACGATCAATCCCGCCCGCACATTGCCCAGCAGCACGAGCAGCACGCCGACGACGAACAGCCCCCCCTCGGCCAGGTTGTGGAGCACGGTGTCGAGCGTGCGGGCGATCAGATCCGAGCGGTCGTAGAGGATCTCGAGATCCACACCCTCCGGGAGCGTGGCGCGGACCTGCTCGAGCTTCTCCTTGGCCGCGGTCACCACCCGGCGGCTGTTCTCCCCGCGAACCATCATCACCATCCCCGTGACGATTTCCCCACGACCCCCCCGGGTCGCAGCCCCCTGACGGACCAGAGGGGCGATCGTCGCGGTGCCGATGTCGCGGATCAGGATCGGCACGCCGCCTGCCGGACTGCGGACGATCACCCGCTCGATGTCGTCGATACCACGGAGCAACGATTCGCCACGGATGAACCGCTGCTCGCCGTTCTTGACGACGTAGCCGCCGCCGGTGCTCGTGTTGTTGCGATCGAGCGCCGCCAGCACCTCGCCCAACGAGATGCCGTGCGACGACATCCGGTCGGGGTCCACCTGCACCTCGTAGCTCTTGGCATAGCCGCCGTGGCTGTTGATGTCGGTGACGCCCGGAACGGTCCGCATCACGGGGGCGATGTCCCACTCCAGGATGCTGCGGAGGTCCATCAGGCTCCGCCCTGGCCCCTTGACCTCGAACTGCAGAATCTCACCGAGCGCCGTGCTCAGCGATCCCAGCTGGGGGTCGGCCTCGGGCAGCGAGATCCCGGCCCGGGCCGCCGGCAGCCGCTCGGCGACGAGCTGACGGGCCCGAAGGATGTCGGTTCCCTCCCGGAACACGATCGTGACGGAGGAGATGCCGAGCCGCGACACGCTCCGAACCTCCTCGACGCTCGGCAGCCCGCTCATCGCGAGCTCGACGGGATAGGTGATCAGCCGCTCGACCTCCAGCGGCGGCAGCGTGCCCGCCTCGGTGACGACCTGGACCTGCACGTTGACGAGATCGGGCACGGCGTCGACGGGAATCTGCGTGGCGGCGTAGAGGCCGCTCAGGGCCATGAGCACGAACAGCGCGATCACCAGCGCACGATTCGACAGCGACCACGCAATCACGCCTGACAGCACGCTCGATCCCTCCCCGGCAGGAACCACCTGATCCGTGATCAGCCCTCGTCCTCGAGCAGCAGTTCACTCTTGAGCAGAAATGCTCCCTTGCTCACCACCTGCTGGCCCGCCTCGAGCCCGCGGGTCACCTCGACGAAGTCGTCGGCCTCGATGCCGGTGTCGATGTCGACGCGTCGAAAGCTGTCGTTGCCCGTCGGTATGAACACGAATGCCTGGCCCTCGTGCCGCATCACGGCGGGCGTTGGCACGGCGAGGGCGTCGCGTGTCTCGCCCTGCGGAAGTTCGACCCAGACGAACATGCCTGGCTTGTAATGGGCGTCGTCGTTCTGGATCTGGGCCACGATCGGCACGCTGCGGGAGTCTGCTTCGACGGTGGCTCCGATGTGGCTGACCTTCGCCGTCGTCTGGTGCTCGGCCGCTCCCGGCACGACCACGCGAAGCTCCGCTCCCTCGCCGACCTCGACCGTGGTCCACTGCTTTTCATGCACCTGCGCCCTCACCCAGAGGTTCGAGGTGTCGGCGACGATAAACATGCGTTCCCCACTCTTCACCCGTTCGCCGCGGCTCACGAAGATCTCCTCGACGACGCCGGCAAAGGGGGTCCGCAGGACGATCGCGCTGATGCTGGTGCCTCCGGTCGGGCCGGCGTCGGCGGAGTCGTCACCGGCTCCGGTGTCGAGCTTGCTGCCGACGAGCGTCCGGAGGTTTTCCGTCGAAACCTGGACCAGCCGCTCGGTCTGTTCGAGGACCGCCTGCGCCTTGTCACGGTCTTGTCGCGTGCCGAAGTTGGCTTCCTCGCAGGCTGCCGCAAAGCTGGCGCGGGCCACCTCGAGGTTGCTCGTACGTTCCTCGACGATCCGGCCGGAGAGCACGCCTCCTTGTCCCAGTTGGGTGGTTCCGGCCTGCACCTTCTCGACGTAGAGGAGCCGGGAATAGGCACCGACGAGTTTTTCGCGGTAGTCGCCCAGCACGCGGCTCTCAAACTGCCGTTCGAGTTCGTCCAGCGGCGGATGGTCTGCAAGGGCGCTCAGGAGCGAGGTGACGTTGTCGGCGATGGTGGTGGCCCAGTCGGCCTCCTTGCGGGCGATGGCGTGGTCGTCCTCCCGCTTCCGCACCTCGTCGCGGGCGAGGCCGACGTCGGGGCTCGAGACCTCGGCAAGGGATTCCCCCTTCGACACCCGCTGCCGAAACTGGACGAACATCCGCGAGACGATGCCGTCGACAGGAGACTCGTAGTCGAGCCGGCTGCGGGCGTCGTAGTCGAGCCGCCCCGGCACGGTGAGGTGCTCGCGAAGCGGCCGTCGCTCTACGGAAACGACCGAAATTTCGCGGCGGGCATCGGACCCCGTCAGCACGACCACGGCGGCCGGCGCTCCCGCTCCACCGCTCTCCTGGGCCGAGGTGGGCGCTGGCTCGTCATGCTCCGAGCCCGTGAAATGGTGGGTCGTGAGCCACCACCAGGCCAGGACACCGAGTCCGAGAAAGATCAGACCGGACAACCCGCGACGGACCGCGGCAAACCACCCGCGACGTCGGTCCTGGGGAGCGGCGGGGGGCCCTGAGGCGGCGTGTTGAGGGGAGGGAGATAGTGTCATGAGCGTTCACCGCGTCAAGGGAGGCGGCGTCGTGCGCGTCTGCATCCTACCGGCGCTGCCGTGGGGGTGCGAACGGGGAATGAGGTCTGAGGCGAACAGGTTTCATGGCTGCGGCAGCGGTACGGGGCGTTCGATCGGCTCGGGCACCGGTGCTGGAATCAGCGTGGGCGGATTCGGGTCGCGGGCGGGCAGCGCATCGGGGCCGCCAGCCGCAGGAGGCATCGTCGCCGGCGCATCGGCCGGAGGGGGGAAGGTCTCGAGCTGCAGGAGGTCGGCGATGGCTACCGCGCCATTCCAGCGATCGGCCTGGGATTCGACGAAGGCGAGCTCGGTCTCGGTGAGGATTCGCTGGGCCTGCAGCAGGCTGAGAAACGTGACCTCGCCCTGGGCGTAGAGCTGCTGGGTGAGTTGCACCGTCTCGCGGGCCTTCGGCAGGATGTACTGCTCGTACCATTCGACGAGCCGCTGGGACGTGCGGTAGTTGGCGATCGTCTGCGCGGCCTGCGTGGCCAGGTCGAGTTCGATGGACCGCAGATCAGCACGGGAACTGGCGATGTCGGCCCGGGCCGCGCGGATGTTGCCCTGGTTACGATCAAAGAGCGGCACTTCCACCATCAGCTGAACGAGTCCCTGCTCCTGGGCGGGACCGACCTGCCGCTGGTAGCCGCCGAGCACGTTGACGTTTGGGATCGGCTCGACCACCGCTCGTTCGAGCGTCCACTGGGCCTGCGCGATCTGGGCCTCGGCGGCCCGCGGCCGGGCGTTGACCCGCACGATCGCCTCCTGGAGTTCCTTGAGGTCGAAGAACGGCATCTTGTGGAACAGGTCGGCCTCGATCGGGCCCACGTCGGCGCGGGGTAGGCCGATGGCGGCCGCGAGTTGGCGGCGGCCGGTCTCGATGTAGACGGCGGCATTGAGAAGCCGGACTTCCGCCCGGTCCCGCTCGATGCTCCAGAAGAGGACGTCGGCCTTCGTGCCCTCCCCGGCTTCGATCAGCGCGGTGCCGATGTCGAACGACCGTTTGGCGATGTCGAGCAGTAACTTGTAGATCTCGACGCGCCGTTGCGAGACGAGGAGCGCGTAGTAGCTCTGCCGCACCTCCGTGAGCACGTCGAAGCGTGCCCGGATGAGGTTGTATTCGGCCTTTTGCACGTCGCGAAGGGCCGCCTGCTGGGCGAGTCGCAGTTTGCCCGCGGTCACGACGTCTTGCGTCACGTAGCCGTTCCACTGGCTCTCAGGCCCGGCGATCTGGGGCGAGGAGCCGGCGAGCATGGGATTGGGGTACAGCCGGGCCTGCACCGCCTTGCCACGGGCGGCCTCGATCGCCGCGCGGGCCGCCATGAGTTTTGGATGGCTGCGCTCGGCGAGGGCTACGAACTCGGCGAGCGTTCGCGGCGCGGGCCGATCGACGGGCACCACCACGGCCGGCTGAGACGGCGGCTCGGCGCGGAGCACGACGCCCGGTTCAGGCACCAGCACGGCGGCGGCGGCGGGGAGCGGTTCCTCGCCCCGCAGCGGCGTCACGAAGATGAGCAGGCACGCGGCTCCCCACCACGCGTCGCGTGGCCGTGGTCCGAATCGAACTGGAGGGGGCAGGTGCATGACTCGCCAGCGGGCGAAGCGGAACC
>CAJBSQ010000541.1 GCA_903958265.1 uncultured Planctomycetaceae bacterium | reverse complement strand
TCGGCCGATTCGACGGTTGCCGTCGCGAACAGCCAGGGCTGGAACTTCACGCCACCCGAGGCCGACACGACCCAAGCCTTCCCCTTCTTGATGCCGGTGGCCACCGTCGGCACCGCCGTCGGCACGTCATACTTCGGCAGTTGGAGCTGAGCGGGGCTGGTGAGCGGCGTGAGGTCGCAGCCGGCCCGCTCGTCGAGTTGGCGACCTTCGATCAGGGCTGCCACGACGGCGAGGTCGATGCAGTTGGTCAGTTCGGCGAAGATCGGCTGCCTGGCGGCCAGGGAATCGTAGTTGGCCGTCATGGCGTCACACCACGTGCGGGCGACGGCATCGGCTCCCGCAGCGCCGCGGTTCATGCCCCCCTTGGCCGCGAGGTCGCTCTCGGTCAGGCACTGCATGCGCCGACCACCGATCTTCCAGGCGAGTTCGTCGGCGTCGCGGGTGATCGGATCGTAGTCGGCCTCCAGCCAGAACCGGGGCAGCGCTGTCGCCCGGCCTCCGGCCGGCACCATCTCCAGGTAGCTTGGCAGCTTGTCGAGCCCCGACGGCTCGAGCCCCATGCCGATCCGCTTCATGCGGTAGTCGGCGGCGACGAGCACGCGGGCGAACCGGCTGTCGGCGGGGACGCCGCCGACGGTCACCTTCTGCGGGCCCATCGCCTGCTCCATCGCGGTGAATGTGGCTTTCGGATCGGGTCCCATCGTGCCTTGGCGGCGGAGCACGGCCTGCAGCCGGGTGATCCCTTCGGGCGTGGGATCGATCGAGCAGGTCATGCCCCCGGCGCGGGCGGCGTCGATCGCCCGCAGGCAGACGACGAGATCCTCGAGGTGCAGCGGCGGCCGGCGGGTGGTGGCGCCGACGATCGCCCCGGCGGCGTCCACGGCGAGTGCATCGGCCGGCCCGGAGAGCACGATGTCGTGGCCATCGGGATCGACGAACACATGCTCGATCCGCTGCAGGCCGCCGAGGAACTCAACCTCGGCCGGCAGCGGAGTTCCCTTGGTGACGGCCTCCGCGACGGCCGCGGCGACGGCCTTGAGCGACACCTTGCGAGCCGCGCCGGCCTTGCCCGTCCAGTTCGCGTCGGCCAGTGCCTTCGTCCGCTCCGCCGCGAGCGACTCGACCGCCTGGGGATCGAGATTGCGGATGATTCCAGCGGTGTCGACGGTGATTCCCCCCACGGCCTGGCCGCCGATTCCGAAGCCCTGGGCGAGCGCCGTTTTGCCCCCGAGCACCGTCGCGGCCAGGGCCAGTGCCAGCATCACGGCGGGCACACGCCGGAAGACGGTCAGCGGATGCAGGGCAAACATGGGGACCCTCGCGATGGGCGGAAACACCGGGCGGTACTCCATCCGATGCTAGTAAGACCGGCAATTTTGAGCAAACCCGGTTCCCCCGGTCGATCCGACGGTTTCCGGCCCCTCGCCAAGCGGCCGAAGCCCGATCATGATGCAGGGGCTCCGGCCGGGTAACCCACGGCGGAACGAAGTTGGCTGGGATCGTCCTTTTGTCCGCGGCGGGTGGCATGGCATCGGCAGACCAGTTGTTTCTGCATGTGATCGACCCGGTCGCGGGCGAGAGCACGGTCCTTCTCGCCGCCGGCGCACGAATCACGCTCGGTCGCGCCCCCTCCAACGACATCGTCCTCCACGACGAGCGGGCCAGCCGGGTGCACGCCGAGATCCTGTCCGCCCCGGGGGGCTGGCTGATCCGCGATCTCCAGAGCCGCAATGGCACCACCGTCAACGGGGAAACGGTGGTCTCCGAGCGGCCGCTCGCCCCTGGCGACCTGATCACGGTCGGCCTCGTGCAAATGCAGTTTGGCATGGGCGAGCCCCCGACCGGTGCCGGGCCGGCGGTCGGGCCCTCCGACACGATCTGCGGCGACGTGCCCGCCGGTGCGGCGGAGTGGATGGCCTCGATCACGCACCGCCGAGCACGGAGCGGGCTCCTGGAGGCGATCAGCGAGGCGGCCGGCTCGGCGCCCCGAGTCGGCCGGGCGGCGGCCGATCTCTGCCGGCTGGCCTTCGCGCTGGCAGGAACGGATGACGCCCGCGGCATCGCCCGGCTGGCGCTCGACTCGGGCCTGCAGGGCACGGCCGCCTCCCGCGGCATCGTGCTTTTGCCAACGCGGCTTGGCGACGCCGCCCTCGATCGGCTGACGGTCGACTTGCTGACGCCAGCCGCAGTCACCCCCGACCCTTGGCCCGGGGCGATTCCGCACGCCGCAGCCGCCACGGTGCTGCTCACCGACGAGGCGGTGCTGGCCGGTGGCGACGGCCGATCCGGTGGGCCTGCGGCCTCGATCGCCGCGCCCATCCGGTCTCGGGGCCGGCCCGTGGGCGTGATGCACCTCGACGTCGAGGCCGGCGGCACGGCGACTCCCGACGACCTCGAGTTCGTGATGGCGGTCTGCGACGCGCTCGGCGTGGCGCTCGACAACCTCGCCGCCCGCGAGGTCCTCTCCACCCGGCTCGCCACGGCCGCCGACGAGAACGAGCGGCTCCGCCGCCGGCTCGGCGAGGAGGAGAGCATGGTCGGGCAGAGCCCGGCCCTCCAGGGAATCATCGGGCAGGTGCAACGGGTGGCGACGACCAAGGCCACGGTGCTCGTCCGGGGTGAGAGCGGCGCGGGCAAGGAGCTGATCGCCCGCGCGATCCACGAATCGAGCGGCCGCCGCGGCCATCCGTTCGTGTGCCTCAACTGCGCCGCCCTGTCGGAGACACTGCTGGAGAGCGAACTCTTCGGACACGAGAAGGGCGCCTTCACCGGCGCGACCGAGCGAAAGATCGGTAAGTTCGAGGCGGCCCACAAGGGCACGCTGATGCTCGACGAGATCGGCGAGATGAGCCCCGCCATCCAGGCCAAGTTCCTGCGGGTGCTCGAGGGACATCCCTTCGAGCGGGTCGGCGGCAGCGGCCGGGTGCAGGTGGACGTGCGGGTCGTGGCGGCGACCAACCGCGACCTCGAGCGGGCGGTGACAGCCGGCGACTTTCGCCGCGACCTCTACTTCCGGCTGAAGGTCGTGGAGATTCTGGTCCCGCCGCTCCGCCGCCGAGTCGAAGACATCGCCCCGCTCGCCGAGCACTTCCTGCGGCGGTTCGCGGCGGAGACGGGCCGCACGTTCCGCGGATTCACTCCCGAACTGGTCGAGGCGATGCAGGCCTACCAGTGGCCGGGCAACATCCGCGAACTGCGAAATGTGGTGGAACGGGCCGTCGTCCTCTCGCAGGGTGAATGGATCGACGTCCACGACGTGAGCCTCAGCCAGCTCGCCCTGCCGGGGGAGACCGATCGCGGCGGTATGGCCCGGTCGGGGCCATTCGTGCCGACCACGATCGAGGAGATGGAGCGGCGGCACGTGCTCGCCACGCTCGAGGCGGTGGGGGGCAACAAGACCAAGGCCGCGGCCATCCTCGGCATCGAGCGGTCGACGCTCGACCGCAAACTCGCCAAGTGGGCGACGGTGTAGTCGCGGTGGCCGCCCGCCGCCGGGAATGGTAGGGGCTCATCGGGGAGCCACGTCAGAGGCCGAAATAATTCTTCCAGTATTCGGCCTCCTCGGGACCGGGTTCCGGCGGCTTGGCATCAGGGCTCGCCCGGCCGCGGCTGCGGCGAACCTGCCGGGCTTCTGCGAGCCACTCCTCGCACGACACCGCCTTCGCCCGGCGGCGGCGGGCGGCCACCTGCAGTCGCCGGTCGCTCGACACCACGATCAGATGCCCAGGCGCCGTGTCTTCCTCGACGAGTTCCTCGATCAACGAGTCGGCGTCGGGATACTCCCGCGCGAACCAGACGCGGATCCCGCCGTGGGAGAGCCGTGCCGGCAGGCCATCGGGGGCGCGGGCGGCGTCGAAGACCACGATCGTGTCCGACGCCTTGGCCCCCAGCACGTCGACGAGCATGTCGAGCAGCGCCGCTCGCGACTGCTCGAATCCTTTCGGACCCCGCGCGGTGCCAAACACACCGGAGGCATGCAGCAGGTTGTAGCCGTCGATGATCAGGGTCATCGTGCGACAGCCGATCTGTTGTTCAGGAAAGGCATCGAGCTAGGACAGCCGGTGCTTCACACGTCCGCCCACGATGGTCGCCACCGCCCTGCCCTGGAGCGTCCAGCCGTGGAATGGCGAGTTGATGCTCTTCGACTGGAACGACTGCGCATCGACCCGCCACGAGAGGTTGGGATCGATGAGGGTGATGTCGGCGACCGCCCCGGGCCGAAGCGAGCCGCGGTTGATGCCGAGAATCTTCGCCGGGAGCGTGCTCATCGCCTCGATGAGCCGCGGCCAGCCGAGGCGGCCGGTGGCGACGAGCCGGGTCACGCAAAGCCCCACGGCCGTCTCGAGGCCGAGGATGCCGAACGGAGCCCGGTCGAGCTCCAACATCTTTTTCTCGCGGGCATGCGGCGCATGGTCGGTGGCGATGCAGTCGATTGTGCCGTCGACGAGCCCCTCGATGATCGCCTCGACGTCGGCCTGAGTGCGAAGCGGCGGGCTCATCTTGAAGTTGGAGTCGAACCCGCGGAGGCTCTCGTCGGTGAGGGTGAAGTGATGCGGGCAGGCCTCGGCGGTGACCCGCGAGCCCCGCTTCTTGGCCTCACGGATCAGGGCCACGCCGCCGGCCGTGGAGACATGCATCGCGTGAAGGCGGCCCCCGGTGACCTCCGAGAGGGCGATGTCGCGGCCGATCATCACCTCCTCCGCGGCGGCCGGCATGCCGGTGAGCCCGAGCACCAGCGAGACGAGCCCCTCGTGCATCACGCCGCCCCGCGAGAGTTCGAGCACCTCCTCGTGGGCGAGGATGGGCTTGTCGAACATCCGGCAGTATTCAAACGCCCGCCGCATCAGCTCCGCGTCGTAGACCGGGGCGCCATCGTCGCTGAAGGCCACCGCGCCGGCCTCCACGAGCTGGCCGATCTCGGCAAGCTCCTTGCCCTCGCGATTGCGGCTCACGCAGGCGACAACAAACACGTTGCAGGTGTCGGCACGCGCGGCCTTCTGGTGGATGAACTCCACCGCGGCCTGCGTGTCGATCGGCGGCTCCGTGTTGGGGATGCAGGCCACGCTCGTGAAGCCCCCGACGAGGGCTGCCAGCGTACCGGTCTCGATCGTTTCGTCCTCCTCGCGGCCCGGCTCCCGCAGGTGCACGTGCATGTCGATGAGCCCCGGCGCGACGATCAGCCCGCCCGCGTCGATCGTCTCGTCGGCCTTGCCGATCGGCTGCGCGCCGGCGTGGCCGATGGAGACGACCTGCCCGTCGCGGACGAGCACGTCATCGATCCGGTCGATGCCCTGGGAGGGATCGACGACCCGGCCGCCGCG
>CAJBSQ010000540.1 GCA_903958265.1 uncultured Planctomycetaceae bacterium | reverse complement strand
GGCGGCTGCCGCGGTCGCCAAGGCTCCCGACCGGCCGGCGATCGTGGACGACGGCGGCACCGCGTCCACGGTCGTTCTGGTCTCGGCCGCCGGCCGCTTCCACGGAGGGGCGATCCTGCCCGGTCCGGAGCTCCTCTCCCGCGCGCTCGCGGAAGGCACGAGCCGGCTGCCGGCCGTGGCCGATCTCGACCGCGGCCTGCCCCCCGTCATGCCGGGCCGGTCGACCCAGGCCGCGATCGCTGCCGGCATCGGCTTCGGGATGCGGGGCGCGGTGGCGCGGCTCGTGGCTGAGGCGGTGCAGGCGGCCGATGGTGATCCCGAGATCTTTCTGACCGGTGGCTCCCGGGGAATCGTCCGCGACGCCCTCCCCGGTGCCATCGAGATTCCCGATCTCGTCCTGCATGGCATCGCCCTCGCGGCGGGAAGGCTACACTCATAGATCTGACCCCATGACCACGAGCCGCACGGATACCGCGATGGACGCCGCGAACAAACCCGCCATCACGCCCGACCACGGCCGCGACCGCGCGCTGGCCGCCGCCCGGGTGGCCGAGGAGACGCGGGGCACCGACGTCCGGATCCTCGACCTCCGCGGAATCACGCCCGTCTTCGACTACTTCGTGATTGCCACGGGCTCGAGCCGCCGGCAGATGCATGCCATGGCTGACGAGATCGAGGCGATGCTCAAGAAAGAGCATCGCGACCGCAAGCGCGGCGCTGAGGGTTATGAGGAAGGACGCTGGATCGTCCTCGACTACGGCGATGTGATGGTGCACCTCTTCGACGCCGAGGCCCGCGAATACTGGGACATCGAGCGGCTCTGGGGCGATGCCACCCAGGTGCCCGTGCCCTCCGCCGAGGCCGCGACACGATGAGCGGAGATGGTGGCCCAGCGGGCCGGGTCAACCTGCGGTCCGCCCTGCGGCAGGCGTTTCGCGTGGCGATCGAGGGGCTCTCCCGCGACGGTATCGCCTCGATTTCGGCCGCCGAGATCCCGGCCCTTCTCGAGCAGGTTCGCGAGACCGCCGATGCCGCGTTCGGCGACTATTCCGGCACGATGGCGATGGCGCTGGCCAAGCGGGCCGGCGCGAAGCCCCGCGACGTGGCCGTCGAGATCATCCGCCGGCTCCAGTCGGCTCCTGGCTACGCCGACCTCTTCGAGCCGCCCGGCGATCCGGTCGGCCCCGGGTTCATCAACGTCCGGGTGCGGGACGACGCCCTCGCGGCAGCCGTGGGCCACGCGGTCGCTGACGAGCGGCTCGGCGTGACCGCCGTCGCCGAGCCCCAGCGGGTCGTCGTCGACTTCAGTTCGCCTAACGTCGCCAAGCCGATGCACGTGGGGCACATCCGCTCGACGGTGATCGGCGACGCGATCGCGCGGATCCTCAGGTTTCGCGGCCACCACGTGATCACCGACAACCACCTCGGCGACTGGGGCACGCAGTTCGGGATGATCCTCTGGGGCTGGAAGCACTGCCGCGACGATGCCGCATTCGCCGCCGACCCGACGGCCGAACTGGGGCGGCTCTATCGGCTGGTGCGGAAGGTGGCCGACGCGAAGCCCGAGGAACTCGCCGCCGACCCGGTCGCCGCGGCGCTCGTGGCGGCGCACCCTGATGCCGCCCGCGAGGTGCTCGCGGAAACCGCGAAACTCCACGAGGGAGACCCCGAGAACCGGGCCCTCTGGGAGCGGTTCATGCCGGTCTGCCGGGGCGAGATCGACCGGATCTACCAGCGACTCCACGTGACGTTCGACCACACGCTCGGGGAGAGTTTCTTCCACCCCTTGCTCGGCGGTGTGGTGGCCGACCTGCTCGCCGCGGGTCTTGCCCGGGAAAGTCGCGGGGCGATCGGGGTGTTTCTCGGCGGCGAGGACGATCCGCCGCTCTTGATCCGCAAGGCCGACGGCGCCTTCCTCTACGCCACGACCGACCTGGCCACGATCCGCTGGCGGCGGGAGCACTGGAAGCCCGACCGGATCCTCTACGTGGTGGACCACCGGCAGAGCCAGCACTTCGAGCAGGTCTTCGAGACGGCCCGCCGCTGGGGCTGCGGCGCCGTCGACCTCGTGCACGTGGCCTTCGGCACCGTGCTCGGCGAGGACGGCAAGCCCTTCAAGACGCGGGCCGGCGACACCGTCGGCCTCGAGGCGCTGCTCGACGAGGGCGTCGAGCGGGCCGCCGCGATCGTCGGGTCGGGCGACGAGGGGCGGGCCGGGATGAGCGACGAGGACCGCCGGCACGTCGCCGAGACGGTGGGCATCGGCGCGATCAAGTACGCCGACCTGTCGCAAAACCGCACCACCGACTACGTGTTCAGCTTCGACAAAATGCTGCAACTCACCGGCAACACGGCGGCCTACATGCAGTATGCGGTGGCCCGCGTGGAGGGGATCTTCACGAAGGGGGGCGTCGACCGGGAGGCGCTGCGGCGGGCCGGCCACGGCGTGCAGGTGTCAGACCCCCGCGAGCGGGCGTTGGCCCTCGAACTGCTGCGGTTTGGCGAGGTGCTGGAGGACGTCGAGGCCGACTCGCGGCCCAACGTGCTGACCGCCTGGCTCTACGACGTCGCCGGCAGGTACTCGACGTTTTACGACGCGCTGCCGGTGCTCAAGGCCGCAGGGGCGGACCGCGACAGCCGGCTCGCCCTCTGCGACCTGACCGGCCGCGTGCTCCGGCGGGGTCTCGAACTCCTCGGCATCGGCACCGTGGAAAAGATGTGATGGCCCGCACCCTCGAAAACATCCGCAACATCGGCATCGTCGCCCACATCGACGCGGGCAAGACCACGCTCACCGAACGGATGCTGTTCTTCACCAAGACGAGCCACCGGCTCGGTGAGGTTGATCGCGGCACCACGATCACCGACTTCGACCCCGAGGAGCAGGAGCGGGGGATCACGATCTATTCGGCCGCCGTGTCGTTTCCGTGGCGGGACGTGACGGTGAACCTGATCGACACCCCGGGCCACGTCGACTTCACAGCCGAGGTGGAGCGGAGCCTGCGGGTGCTCGACGGTGCCGTGGTCGTGTTCAGTGCCCGCGAGGGGGTCGAGGCCCAGAGCGAGACGGTCTGGCGACAGGCCGACAAGTACGCGGTGCCGAGGCTGGCCCTGGTCAACAAACTCGACCGCGAGGGGGCTGATTTCTTCGGCACTGTCGGGCAGATCGAGAAGCGGCTGGGAGCCACGCCCATGGTGCTGCACCTGCCGCTGGGGCTCGGGCCGCCGCACGTCAAGAACCCGTTTCGCGGCATCGTCGATCTCGTGGAGATGCAGCTGCTCACGTTTCCTCCCAAGGAGGAGGCGCTCGCCGGCGGAGCCGCCCTGACAGCCGTGATGAAGTCGCCGATCCCCGAGGAACTCGCCGACGAGGCGGCGCTCTGGCGGGAGCAGCTCGTGTCGACGCTGTTCGACTTTTCCGACGAGATCGCCGAACTCGCCATGCAGGAGGCGGCGATCCCGCCGGAGCTCATGCGGAAAGCGATTCGGCAGGCGACGATCCAGCGGAAGGTCGTGCCCGTGCTCGCCGGCTCGGCCCTCGACTGCATCGGCGTGCAGCCCGTGCTCGACGCGGTGGCCTGGTACCTGCCGAGCCCGGCCGACGTGCCGCCCGTGGAGGGACTCGATCCTGCGGCCAAGACTCCCACCACGATCAGCCGCACGCCCGACCCGAAGGCGCCATTCTGCGGGCTTGTCTTCAAGATCATCGCGGAGAAGCACGGCGACCTCTCCTTCGTGCGGGTCTACTCCGGCACGCTCAAGGCGGGCAGCCGGGCCTGGAATCCGCTGCGGCAAAAGAAGGAAAACATCGCCCAGCTCTGGCACGTGCAGGCCGACCGGCGTGAGCAGATCGACGAGGCGTTTGCCGGCGACATCGTGGGCGTGATCGGCCCGCGGGGGAGCATGACCGGCGACACGCTCTGCGACTCGAGCGCCCCGATCGTGCTCGAGGCGATCACCTTCCCCGAGACCGTGATCTCGATGGCGATCGAGCCCGAGACGAGCCTGGAGCGGAAGAAGCTTGGCGAGACGCTCGAGATGATGAAGCGGCAGGATCCGACGTTCCGCGCGATCGAGAGCGAGGAGACGGGGCAGACGCTGATCTCCGGAATGGGCGAGCTCCACCTGGAGGTGATCCGGCACCGGCTGGAGCGGGATTTCAACCTGAAGTGCCGCGTGCACAAGCCCCGGGTGAGCTACAAGGAGACGCTCGGCAAGGCCGCGACCGTGAGCGGGGAAGCCAACCGCCAGGTGGCCGGCCAGACGCTCGTGGCGACGGTCACGCTCCGCGCCGAGCCGACCGCGGAGCAGGCGCCGGCGGTGGTGGAGCAGGGCTGGTTCCCGGAGAACGAGCAGCTCGCCGCCATTGCCGCGACGATGACACTGTCGGTTCGCGAGAGCGCGGAGCGGGGCGGGCTCAAGGGCTGCCCGCTGTGGGGCGTGCGGATCGTGGTGCTCGACAGTCCGATTCCGGAGCCGCCACCGTCCGACATCGCCATCCGGATCGCCGCCGCCGACGCGATTGAAAACCTGCTCGCCAAGGCCGGTACGGTGCTCCTGGAGCCGGTGATGAGGATCGAGGTGACGGTGCCCGAGGAGCACCTTGGCGACGTGATCAACGACCTCCAGCAGCGGCGGGCGATCATCACCGCGACGGAGATCCGTGGCGGGGCCACCGTGCTCACCGCCGAGGCCCCGCTGGCGAGCATGTTTGGCTATTCGGCGGCCGTGCGGAGCGTGAGCCAGGGGCGGGCGAGCTTCACGATGGCCCCGCTGAAGTACGGCCCGGCCCCGGCCGAAACGGCCGAGGCCTTCGTGTAGGGTGGATCCGACGCCCGTGTCTCACCGGCTGGATCCCCGGGCTCCTCACGGCATCGCCCGCCGGCACACGGGCGAGACATCCTCGAGGTGGAACTCCCTGCGGCTGAGCGCCTCGTAGTGGTGGCCGATGTCGATCTGCGCTCCCTCCGTGACTCGATTCCCGCGGTCGTCGAGGCGGGCGTTCATCGTGGCCTTCTTGCCGCTGCGGCAGATGGTCTTGATCTCGATGAGGTTGTCGGCCCAGGCCAGCAGGTACTTGCTGCCCTCGAACGGCTCACCCTGGAAGTCGGTCCGGATTCCGTAGCAGAGCACCGGCACCGAGAGCTGGTCGCAGACCTGCGTCAGCTGCAGGACCTGCAGCGGTGTGAGAAACTGCGACTCGTCGACGAGCAGGCAGTGCACCGGCCCGTCCGCCAGGGACCGCCTGACGGCTTCGTGGAAGTCGTAGGCGGCGTCGAAGGCGATCGCCTTGGCCGTGAGGCCGATGCGGGAGTGAATCAGATGGTCGCCGCTGCGATGATCGATGGCCGGCGTGTAGAGCAGGGCCCGCATGCCCCGCTCCTGGTAGTTGTGGGCTGATTGGAGCAGCGTCGTGCTCTTGCCCGCGTTCATCGCCGAGTAATAGAAGTAGAGTTGGGCCATGCTGTGTCCACCACCGTCCGCCCGGGACCGCCGGACGACATGCCCGGCACGCACACCCGGTGCGGTTGCTGACGGGCTGGCTCGTTCCGCCCGCCGTCCCCGATTCTCAACGCTCGACCCTCGGGCGCACAGCCCTGCGGCCTCGTCGCCGGGCAGGAACGTCCCGCGGCAGTTCGATTCCCTGAGCGAGCAGCTGCCGCTCCACCTGGGCGACCCAGCCACGATTGGCGGCAGGGCTCGCGGGGCTGGGGTGCAGGATGCTCGTGATCGGCAGGCCGCTGGAACCGAGCGCCGCCCGGGCCCGCCCCGCGGCAAAGCTGCCCACCCCGATCACCCGGCCTGGTGTGCACCAGGCCACCAGCCGTCGGAGGGCCTCGTCGCAGAGCGCAAAGAGCGGTTCGCGTTCCGCGGCAGGAAGCTTGTCGGGCGTGCGGTTTCGCCCCGATGCCTCCATGAACACCAGCGGGCAGTAGTTCGCCACCAAAAATCGTGCACTGAAGGCATCCGGTGAGCCGAAGCGGTCTTGCACCCAGCCCCAGACCCGACGGCCGCTGACCTCGCTTCGCGTGCAGGCAAAGCCCTCGATCGGCCGCTTCGGATGCACCCTGGCGGGCTGATCCACTTGCTCCACGATGCCCAGGAACTCGCGGACGAGCTGGACCTCGCCGAAGGGCACGCCGGTCTGGGCCATGCCCCAGGGCCCGGGGTTCATCCCCAGCAGGATCGCATCGACCCCCTGTTTCGCGTATTTTTCCAGATAGGCCTCGTGGCTGCGCCGCGCATACACCAGGGGGTTGTAGGTGCAGGCGGTCGGCGCCCGAAACACGAGCGTGTCGGTCTTTCGAGCGAGCCAGCGTGCGATGGCGATGGGCTTCATGGAACGGCCAGGGCCTAGGTTTCCGGGCGGTTTTTGGGGGTTGAGCGGACCGGATCCGTTGAGCGGGGCTCGCGCGTGCCCCCTTGGGGCGTGCCACGAAGAGTGATTTGAGCACGATTGTGCCACTCTTTCTGCCGGCCACGGCCCGGATTCGCCAGCGTGTTGACATCAGACCGAGGCAGACTTAGATCTCCTCCCTCGCCGCAGTTCTGCCTGACGGGCTCCGGATCTTCCGGAAACCGACGAGGGCAAGCTTGGAATAGAGTTCTTCACGGAACTTCTTTTCGGCCGGGACGGGATATCTCACAGGATATTCGAAAGTCCGGCTGCGTTCGGATCGATGGAGAGGGTTCGGGATCGCCTTTTGGTCCCGCACCATCCCCGTAGCATACGTTTGGGAGCATTGCCGTGGCCGGGCCGACTCAGGAACTCATCCGCATCCGCATGGAGGCCTACGACCACTCCGTGCTCGATCAGAGCGCCGCGGAAATCGTTGACACGGCGAAGCGGACCAACTCTGAGGTCCATGGCCCGATCCCGCTGCCCACGCGGATCGAGCGATACACGGTGCTGTCCAGCCCCCACGTCGACAAGAAGGCACGGCAGCAGTACGAGATTCGGACGCACAAGCGGGTTATCGACATCGTTCAGGCTACGGCCAAGACGATTGAGGCACTCAACAAACTGAGCCTGCCCGCCGGCGTCGACATCAAGATCAAGGCTTCTTCGCGGTAGTGAGGTCGAGCGGTTCAGGCCGCTCAGCACGGACAAACAGGGTTCTTCACAGGAGCGCACGAAACAACATGCTTGGAAGGCGTTGCGGGTAAGGTCGGGAACCACGGTTCCTGATGCTCCCGCAGCCAACGGCTTCGAGCGTGAACGCGAGACACGTACCGCGTCGGTCACCACGGGTGGCGACGACTGGAGAGCGTGTCGCGACGGCGATCAACAATGACGGCATCGACAAGCACATTCCGCCGACGACCGGTGGCGAAAGACAAGGCAGGCCGCAAGGGCCTCCTGGGCCGCAAGGTCGGGATGACCCAGATCTTTGACACCGATGGATCCGTCGTGCCCGTGACGGTCATCGAGGCTGGGCCCTGCCCGGTGGTGTGCGTCCGCTCTTCCGACCGCGATGGCTACGCCGCGGTGCAGATCGGATTTCTCGACAAGCCCCGCCGGCTTGCGAGCAAGAGCGTGCGGGGTCAGGTCGCCAAGCTCGACAGTCGCCGCGGAAAGCGGCGGGCTGAGGGGGGCGTGGTCGCGGTGGCCAAGGCCGACTGCGAACCGCAGCGGTTTGTCCGCGAGTTGCGAGGGGTCTACGAGGGGGTCGAGGTTGGGCAGGTGCTCACGGTCGACCTGTTCGAAGGCGTTTCCTTCGTGGACGTGACCGGCACCAGCAAAGGCCGCGGAACGGCTGGCGTGATGAAGCGGCACGGCTTCAAGGGCCAGCGTGCCAGCCACGGCGTCAAGAAGGTCCATCGCCATCAGGGTGGTACGGGCATGAACACGTCCCCGGGCCGGGTGTTCAAGGGCAAGCGGATGGCGGGCCGGTTTGGGAATGAGCAGTCGACGATGCGGAATGTCAAGCTTGTCCGCGTTGACAAGGAGAACAATCTGCTGCTCGTCCGCGGTGCGGTTCCGGGCCCGATTGGTGCGTATGTGACCGTGATGCAGACCAACAAGCTCCGTAAGGTCGGCGGCCCAGCGGCTCCGACCGGCAAGAAGAAGGCTGGTGGCAAGTGAACCTCGCCGTCTACGACATGTCGGGCAAGCAGGTCGGCTCCTACGAGATCGACCCCGCTGAGCTCGCACCCCGCGTGAGCAAGCAGCTCCTCCATGATGCCGTGGTCATGTACCAGGCCAATCAGCGGCAGGGCACGCAGAAGACCAAGACCCGCGGTGAGGTCGCCGGTTCGACCCGCAAGCTCTACAAGCAGAAGGGCACGGGCAACGCCCGTGCGGGTGCTCGCCGCAGCGGCACGCGTCGTGGCGGCGGTCACATCTTTGCCAAGCATCCCCGCGATTTCGGCTGGCGAATGCCTCGCAAGGCCTTGCAGCAGGCGGCCCGGATGGCGCTCGCGTCGCGGATCGTCGACGACGAAGTGAAGTTGATTGATTCGCTCTCGTTGGCCGCTCCAAAGACGTCGGCCGTGGCGGGCATGCTTAAGAAACTTGGCTTAGGCGAGAAGACGG
>CAJBSQ010000539.1 GCA_903958265.1 uncultured Planctomycetaceae bacterium | reverse complement strand
CGGGTGGGCCCATCAGCAGCACGCCCTTGGGCACGCGGCCGCCCAGTCGCTGAAACTTCTGCGGGTCCTTGAGAAACTCGACGATCTCCTGGAGGTCTGCCTTGACCTGCTCCAGCCCCGCCACGTCGGCGAACGTCACCGGCTTGTCGGTCGCGGCATACCGCTTTGCGGGCGACTTGGAGAAGCCGCCGAGAAAGCCGGTGTTGCCCAGCGGATCGCGGGCTCGGCGGAGCGTCATCCAGAAGCCGGCCATCAGCAACAGCGGCACCAGCATGTAGAGGCCCATCAGAAAGCCGGTGCCGTCGGTGGGCGTGCGGGTCTGCTTCTTGATCTCGCCGTTCTCCTGCATCAGCTTGTCGAACCCCTCGCGGAGGTAGGGATTCAGGTCGAGCGAGAAGGTCTGCTGTGGCTTGCTTCCTGGCAGTCCGTCGCCGGGCAGTTCCTTGACGAACTCGCCGTCGATGTGGTCACCGGCGAGGATGACGCTGGCCACGTTGTCGGCGTTGACCTGCTTGACGAACTCGTCGTAGCGGATCGCGTTGCGAACCTGCGTGGCGTTGCCCGTCAGGATCGTCGCCAGGGCCACCGCCGCGAGGATCAGAAGAATCACCATCGGCAGGCCCATCGGGCGGCCGAGCACGGGGGGCTTGGTGGAGGGGCCTTTCGGGCGCGGGGCGGAATCCATGGCCGCAAACGTCTCCGGGGTGAGGGCGGGGGATCCAGCCTCCGCGATGGCATTCGCGTGACGACCGGACAGGCCGAGTAGTCTACTCTATGCAGTGTCCCGGAACACGACTCGGCGTTGGGCTGTGGCCGGTGTCGTGGCGGGCGCAGGAACACCCATGCAGATCGATCTTTCCGCCGGCCGGGTCGTGAAACGCGGCGTGGTCGCCGTCGCGCAGCGAGGGGAGCGTTTTCTGGCGATCAGACGGGGCAAGGCGGTGGCGGCGGGAGGCCGGGTCTGCTTTCCAGGCGGTCACATCGAACCGGGTGAGGCCGAGCACGAGGCGGTGGTGCGGGAGTGCCGCGAGGAGCTCGAGGCGATTGTCGAACCGGCCGCATGCGTGCACCGCAGCGTGACGGCGTGGGGCACCGCGCTGGCGTGGTGGACCGTCTCGCTTGCGGAGGGAGACCTCGTGCCACACCCAGTGGAGGTGGACGAAATCCTCTGGCTGTCGCTGGAGGAGATGCTTGCCGATCCCACGCTGCTCACGGGCAACCGCGAGTTTCTGGAGGCGGTGGTCGCCGGCCGCGTGCGGCTGTAGCGGGGGGTCGTGCCGCCTTGCCGCCGCGACGTTTCTCTGGCCCGTCGCAGAGGTGTCACTCAGGCGGTGGTGGCGCGGGAGCAGCCGGCGGCTCGGGTGATGACTCGTCGTCCTTCTTGAAGATCACCCCTTGCGGATCGCTCGGCGGCGGCAGTTCGGTGGGGCTGGCCGCGGCCGTGAGGAGGTCGCGAAAGGGGTTTCGCTGCGGCGTTGGATCGACGTGCGCCGCGGCCTGTTGCACCGCGGGATCAAAGCG
>CAJBSQ010000538.1 GCA_903958265.1 uncultured Planctomycetaceae bacterium | reverse complement strand
GCGTCGGCCCGCCGACGTGGAACGGCTCGTCTACTTCAACACGACGCTCGCGGAGACGGCCCTGCTCCCCGGAATGATCCGCCGCGCGGCGGCCCCGATCATCGGCCGGCTGCTCACGCAAGACACCATGCGGTTTGTAAAACTGCTGACGTCGTTCGGCGTGGTGAACACCCTTCCCGACGAGGTCAAGCGGGGATACCTCCACCCCTACCGCACCCGCGCGGGCCGCCGGGCCATCTGGGGCTTCGTCCGTGATATTCCGTTCTCGCGATCCCATGCGACCGCCCCGCTGATGGACGACACGGTGGCCCGGCTGCCGGCACTGGCCGACACGCCCGTGAAGATCATCTGGGGCATGAAGGATCCCTGCTTCCATCCGGGGATCCTCCGCCAGGTCGCCGCCCGCTTCCCGTCGGCCGAGGTGGTGCGAATCCCTCACGCCTCCCACCTCGTGCTGGAAGATGCGTCTGGCCGCTCGATCGCGGAGGTCCGCACGTTTCTCCGCCGCTCCACCGCCGCCAAAAATCCCGGCATCGAGCCGACCACACGCGAGCCGAGTGCCTCGCCGGCGGCCACATGCCGCCTCGCCGCCGGTGGACTCTACGAGGCGCTGCGGTCGGCGGCGACGGCGATGCCGTGGGTGTCGGCAGTGACGAAGGTCAGTTTCCCGCGGTGGCGGGACACCCCACGATACGACACGCTCGATTTCGGGGCGCTCGCCGCCCGCATTGATGCGTACGAAAACGGCCTGATGACGGCTGGCCTGAAGGCGGCCGAACGCGTGATCATGCTCGTCACCCCGGGGGCGGATTTTCTGGCCCTCAGCTACGCCGTGATGGGTCGCGGTGCCGTGCCGGTATTCATCGACCCCGGCATGGGCGTCGACGCGGTGGTGGCCTGCATGCGGGAGGCCGAACCCACCGGATTCATCGGCGTGCCCAGGGCCCACCTGCTCCGCCTCAAGGCCGGAGAACTCTTCCGCTCGCTGCGGTTCTGCGTCGTCGCCGGCCGGTTTCCCCTGTGCGGCGCGATGCGGCTTTGCGACCTGCGACGGCCCGCGGCCTCGCCCCTCGCTCCGGTGCCCCGCGACGCCGCCGATGCAGCGCTCGTCGCCTTCACGTCGGGCGCCACGGGGAGGCCCAAGGGGGTGATCTTCACCAACCGGATGCTCACCGAGCAGCTGGCCGTGTTTCGCGGGCAGTTCGGCTTCCGCGGCGGTGATCAAGACCTGCCGCTCCTGCCAGTCTTCAGCCTGTTCACGGCGGCCCTGGGAGTGGGGAGCATCTTCCCGCCGCTCGATCCAAGCCGACCACTGTCGCTCGTGCCATCGCAGATCATTCGCGCGATGCGCGACCTCGGCAACCAGACGTCGTTCGGGTCGCCGGCGCTCTGGTCCAAGCTCGGGGAATACTGCCGGCAGACCGGCACGTCGCTGCCGCAGCTCCGGCGAGTATTCATGGCCGGCGCGCCGGTCTCGCAGGCCATTATCGACCTGGTGAAGATCGCCTGTCCGCAGGCGGAGAGCTTCACGCCTTATGGGGCCACCGAAGCCCTGCCGGTGACGTTCGCCTCCGCCGACGAGCTTCAGCAAGACTCGCCGGTTCTGGCCGTGACGGGCGAACAGGGAACTCCGGTCGGCCGCGCCATCGAGGGGGTATCGCTCCGCGTCGTCCATCCGCTCGCAGAACCGCCGGCTGCACCGCTGGTCGACTGCCCGGAGCGAGTGATCGGGGAGATCGTGGTCAGCGGCGACACCGTGAGCCGCGAGTATCTCCGGCGACCCGAGGCGACCGCAACGAGCAAGGTGCACGATGGCGACCGCGTCTGGCACCGGATGGGCGACATGGGCTATCTCGATGCCACCGGCCACCTCTACTTCTGTGGACGAAGGGCTCACGTGGTATCCACGCCCGAGCGGATGTTCCACAGCGTGCCGGTGGAGACCATCTTCAACCGTCATCCGCGGGTCCGCCGCACGGCCCTCGTGGAAATCGCGGGCGGAGCGGGGCTCGTGGTGGAGCCCGACTCCTGGCCGCTCTCGCCCGGCGCCCGGCACGTGCTCGCATCGGAACTGCGGGCCCTCGGCGCGGGCGATCCGGTCACCGCGGCGATTCAGCGGTTCTTTTTTCACCAGTCGTTTCCCGTCGATGCCCGGCACAACGCCAAGATTTTTCGTGATCGGCTGGCTGTCTGGGCCACAGGCCAGACACCCATCGACGTAGCGGGACCGGGAGCCAGCACCGCGGTGACGTCATGAAGGTGGTCGTCACCGGCGGAGGTGGGTTTGTCGGCGGCGCGATCTGCAGGCGACTCAGGCAACTCGGCCACGACGTGACGGCGCTCGGCCGCAGGCCCCATCCCGACCTGACCGCGGAGGGCATCCGCACCGCGGTCCAAGACCTCGCCGCAGCCGATGCTGAAACCGGGCTCACCGCGATCTTCGCGGGGGTTGATTGCGTGTTTCACACGGCGGCCCACGTGAAGATGTGGGGCCCGCGCGAGACCTTCGTCCGCGGGAACATCACCGCCACGCACAACGTAATCGCCGCCTGCCGCGCAGCCGGCGTCGCGAGGCTCGTGTTCACCAGTTCGCCGAGCGTGGTGGCAGCCGATCGCGACCTGCGGGGCGTCGATGAGTCGCAGCCCTACCCCTCCCGCTACCGGGCCCTCTATCCGGAGACGAAGGCGGCCGCCGAACGAGCCGTGCTCGCGGCCCACGGGACCGGGCTACAGACGATCGCGCTGCGGCCGCACCTAATCTTCGGCCCTGGCGACACCAACCTCGTGCCGACGATACTCCGGCGGGCCCGCGCCGGCCGGCTGGTGCAGGTGGGCGACGGTCTGAATCTGGTCGACCTGACGTTCATCGACGACTGCGTCACGGCGCATCTGCTGGCCGCGGCGGCCCTCGACGAACGGGAGGCGGCGGGTGGGCGAGCCTTCTTCATCAGCCAGGGCACGCCGGTGCGGCTCTGGGAGTGGATCGGCCGCGTGCTCGCCCTGCACGGCTTGCCCCCGGTGCGGCGGCGGATGTCGGCGTCCACCGCCCTGCGTGTGGCGACGGTGGCCGAGGGGCTGTGGCGAACGCTGGGCTTGGCCTCGGATCCCCCGCTGACTCGCTTCCTCGCGGAGGAGATGGCAACCGACCACTACTTTGACATCGCCGCGGCCCGGCGGGAACTCGGCTTCGTGCCGAGCTGCGACGTCTGGCAGGCGACGGAGCAGTCGTTCGGCCAACCCTGATCACGGCTAGCCCCGAGCACAGCCAGCTCGAGCCTCGGGCGACCGCGCCGCCCACAGGGAGCCTTTAGGGCGCCGCGTAGCCGTAGCGGTCGAGGAACGGACGCCAGCGTCGCGAGATCTCCGCGACGATGCGCGGATCATGCCGGTAAGTGCTGGCGCGGTAGGTCTTCATCGTCTCGGCCTTTTTCTCGAGCGGCCCGCGAACCCCCTCGAAGCCGCCCAGTTCCAGCCGCTCATAGGCCTGCCCGATCTGGCCGACCGGATCGGCCACGAGTTCCTCGTAGCGAACGTCGTGCAACCGCCCCGGCGCGAGCGTGGCCCGATCCCGCTCGAAGGCGGCGTACATCTGCTCGAATGCTTCGAATACGTATTCCTCGAGCCCCTCGCCCCGGTCCACCTGCAGGCCCTGTCCGCCATCCAGCGAACGCCACAGCCGGAGCGTCGACCCGAACACGGCGAAGGGATCGCGGACGATGTGCAGGAACTTTGCTTCGGGAAACATCTCCGCCAGCACACCCACGCGGGCGGTGTGCGGTGGGCTCTTGAGCACCGGCCTCCGTGGATCGGCTACCGCCAGCATGCCCAGAAACCGACGCAGCGTCCGCCGCCAGCGGTCGAGTTCGGCTGGTGGCAGCGTGGCCAGGTCGAGCGCCTCGGGGTGCCGGCTGCTCGTGACGGGGAACGCCATCCGCCGATAGGGCGACGGGGCCCCCAGATTCAGGAGCGCAAACTCGTCCTCCTGCGGCTTGTCGAGGCTGACCGTCATGTCGTCCATCGGCCGCTTCGTCGGCATGATCCACGACACCGCCGGCGTGAGGACGCGTTCGGTGAGCAGGAAGTGGCTGGGTGCGAAACACTGGTAGTAGTTCGGGCAACAGAATCGCTCGTCGTGCATCAGCAGCTCATGAAGCAGCGTCGTGCCCGACCGCCAGTGGCCGATGATGAACAGCGGCGGCGGCGTCTTGGGCGGCGAACGAAGCCCGCGGCGGTAGACGGCATCGCTGAACTGAGCGGCCAGCGAGTTGAAGGCCGAGGCGGCCGTGATCGTGGCCACGAGGCCCCACCGGCTCGGGCTCGCCCGCCACCGATGCTCGCCGGCCAACGAGAGCCACACGCCCAGCGGCATGCCGTGCCAGAACCGCGGCGCCCACCAAGGCCAGGGGCGGATCTTGCCCTCGCGGTGCAACCCCGCGCCCGCGGGCGACGTGGCCGCCGGCGTCGGAGGCGGGGCGACCGGTGACACGGACGGCGGCGAATCGCTCACGTGGAACTGGCTCCGGAAGGCGGCACAGGACGGCGGCATCGTACGGGAAACTGGCCGTTCGGTGGTCCGGAATCTCACGGTCGCCACGGCCCGGTCGCGAAACCGGCTATCCTGTCTCGCCACGGCAGGCCACCACCGGTGAATCCGGGGCCCCAGCCGCCGGCACGCGGAGTGCTGGATGGTCAACATTGCCGCGTGGCTCCCCCTGGGCTCGCCCTCTCGGGCTCACTCTTCATGAACCGCCGCTGCGAGACGGTGACGCTGGGTGAGCTGAGCCAGATGAACGTCGCCGGATTCTGCGCCGACATCGAGCGGCTAAAGGCCGACACCTACAAGCAGATCGGTCAGGCCGACTTCGCCCACCTCCGGCGAATCGAGCGGTACGGCAGGCTTGCCACGCTCGTGGGCTACGCCACCGCCTGGGTGATCCCCAATCCGGCCACGGCGTTTCTGCTGAGTCTCGGTCAGTTCACCCGGTGGCTCCTCGCCCACCACATCATTCATCGCGGCTACGACCGGGTGCCGGGGATTCCCGCGCGATACACCAGCCGGGTCTTTGCCCGTGGCTGGCGGCGGTTCATCGACTGGTTCGACTGGCTCGATCCCGAGGCCTGGGATTACGAGCACAACATCCTCCACCACTATCACACTGGCGAGGACGCCGACCCGGATGTGGCCGAACGCCACCTCGAATTTCTCCGGCGGATGCGGCTCCCACTCTGGCTGAAATACGCCCTGATCGCGGTCGTCGCCTGCACGTGGAAGATCATCTACTACGCCCCGAACTCGCTGAGCGTGCTCGATCCGGAGAGCCGCAAGCGACTCCGCCACGAACAGATCGTCTCGCTGTCGGTCGGCAGCGTCCTCGACGTTCGCCGCCCGGCGGTCCGCCGGCTCTGGCTGAACTGTTACCTGCCGTATGCCACCTGGCACTTCGGCGCCGTTCCGCTCCTCTTCCTGCCGCTGGGCACAACGGCGGCGTGGTGCGTGCTCTTCAATAAACTGCTGGCCGAGGCCATCACCAACGCCCATGCCTTTCTCGTGATCGGCCCCAATCACACCGCCGACGATCTCTACCGGTTCTCCTTCCACTACCACCGCAAAGACGAGTTCTACGTCACCCAGGTCATGGGCTCGGCGAACTATCGATGCGGCGGCGAGTTCACCGACTACATGAGCATCTGGCTCAACTATCAGATCGAGCACCATCTCTTCCCCGACCTGCCGATGCGGCAGTACAGCCGCATCCAACCCGAGGTGAAGGCGATCTGCGAGCGGCACGGCATCCCCTACCGACAGGAGAGCGTGTTCCGGCGGTTCGGCCGGATGCTCGACGTGGCCGTCGGTCGGACGAGCATGCGGGAACTGGAGGCATTTCCGCGGCCCGCGGCCATGCCGGCAGGCGGGATCGGGGCGCCGCGGCGGCCGGAATGGGTAGGATAAGGGTTGTTCGCGTCCATCCGTGCCCCTGATTCCCGCCGCCTGCCATGAAACTATTTCGCTACCGGGAAGACATGCTGCCGGTGCTCTGCATCGTGTCGCTCAGCCTGCTCGACCTGCTCGTGTTCTTCTCCGCCCCCAATGCCTGGATGCTGGCGGCCTGGCTGCTGCTGGTGACCGGCCCCAAGGCCTGCATCTGCTCGTGGAATCACCACCACCAGCACCTGTCAACGTTCCACCAACCGCTGCTCAACCGGCTTCTCGAACTCTGCTACGCGTTTCACACGGGCATCACCACCAACGCCTGGGTACTCCACCACGTGCTCGGGCACCACGTGAACTATCTCGACCAGGCGAAGGACGAATCGGCCTGGAAGCGGCGGGATGGCGCGACGATGGGCGAACTGGAATACACCATCTTCACTGCGGTGAACGGCTACCTGCGGGCATTTCAGGTGGCCCGGCGATACCCGCGGCATCAGGCAGGCTTTTTCGGCATGGGCCTCGTCGTGCTGCTCCTCCTAGGGGCGGCCTTCGCGTGGAATCCGCTTGCGGCCCTGTTTGTGTTCGCGATTCCGATGCTGGCGGGATACGTCATCACGTGCTGGCACACCTACTGCCACCACGCCGGCCTCGACACGCAGAACCCCTACGAAGCCTCCCACAACATCATGCATCGCTCGTACAACGTCCTCACGGGAAATCTGGGGTATCACACGGCCCACCACGTGAAGCCGAAGCTCCACTGGTCGAAACTGCCGCAGTTCCACGCCACGATCGCCGACAGGATCCCCGACCACCTCTACATCGAGCCGTTCTTCCCGATGAATCTCCTCCCGCCGGGCGACTGCCGGATTCCGGGCAGGGAACAGCCGGCGTGAATGTCGAGCCCGACTCGACCTGCCGGCAGACTTTCTGCATCGAGCTCAACCTTGGGGCAGATTGTGCCGATTATGGTGATAGTGCGGCTCGCAGGGAGCCAATCGCAGGAACGACTTTCAAAGGAGTGAAACCATGGGCAAGGGCAACAACGCGCAGAAGAGCGACAAGAAGACCATGAAGCCGGCGCAGAGCAAGGCGAAGACCGCCACCAAGAAGTGACCTGGCCCGCTGCAGGGGCGTCTTTGGCCGCCCTCGTAGCGACCATCGCTCTACCGAATCCAGGCCCGGGTGCTTTGTCTTGATTCCGCGCACGGAGGCTACCGTTCATTCGGCTGGCCTGCGGCCCAGGACTCGACAAGCCGCCCGGGCCTGCTCGTTGCCCTACGTCCATCGCGAGCGGCACCATCATCCTCCGTCAGATGCCGCCCACGTCTGCTGGGGGTGGTATCTCGCGAGAGCCTCCCGGATGGGAGGGTGCCAGGGGTGTTGGCAACCCTGCACTCCCTCACGCGATTGATGTGTTGGTGATCGAGCCACTGGCGAGCAGCACCGACGGCAGGGCTGAGAACCGAAGGCGGTCGGCACACCGCCAGTCAACCCTCGCTCCAAGGGTGGCCACCGCAGAGCGTCGCTCGCCACCGCTGCCGAGTTCCGGGCTGCTCCGAATGTTCAACCGCCGGAATCGCTCGAAGAACTCCCGCAGGTTCTCGACGGCGGAATCTCTGAAGACCTTCGGCGGGGCGTCGTGCAGGCCCGTCAGGCGTTCAGCGAGGTGGGCCGTGAGCCGCTGGAGTTCCGTGGCGAAGGCTTGCTCGGCCAACTCGACGGCTGACTCAAACCTCTCATGTACACGGGCTTGCTCCTTAGCCACGGCTCTCCCTGCCGCCGGTGACAACGGCCCGTGATCGCATCGGCGGCGTACCTTCGGGGCTGGGGGCCTCGAGCAGCCGCAGCATCACGAGCCGATTGAGCAGCGTGGCGGCGGCAAGTTGTTCGGCTTCGCGGCGGAAGTCGGCAGGGGC
>CAJBSQ010000537.1 GCA_903958265.1 uncultured Planctomycetaceae bacterium | reverse complement strand
GTGGTCCACTGGATCACGTTCTCGATGATCGCCTTCGCCTTGTCGAAATACTTCTGCGTGTGGGTCTCGTTTCCCTCGACGGCCGTCCGCAGCGCGTAGGCGCCGGCAAGGGAGGTGAGGTTGTCCTCGAGGCCCGCCAGCACCGGCTGCGTGCCGCCGGCGGCAGCCGTCGGGGCGGTGGTCGAGGGCAGGTCGTCGGTGAGGTAGAGGTCGGCTCGGGCGACGACCGTGTCGTACCAGGTCTTGAATGCTCCTCCCTGGGCGACGAGGGCTTTCGCCCGGGCGAGCATCTCAGGGCTGGTGAGGATGCGGTTCCGGCCGGTCGACATGCCGTCGAGGATGCCCGACGCGGGCAGCGTGGTCGTGGCCCCCCAGGGCTCGATGGCGTCGGCGCCGATGACCGCCACCGCGGACGACAGCGGCGTGGTCCAGCCGACGGCCCAGTGGTTAAAGCCCGCGTTTTCCTTGTGCAGCACCTCGAAGAAGTAGCGTCGCCCCTGCACCAGCGAGATCGCCGCCGACGTCTGCGTGGAGGTTTTCGTCCACTCCAGGGGGGCTGTGACCGCCGACGTGAAGGCGATGCGGGTGGCCGTGGCGGGATTGGCGTCGGTGCTGAGCGAGAGCCGCACGTCGTCGTTGCCCGCCACCGAGAACACGTACGACCCCGTGGCGGGCGGCACGATGAAGCCGCGGACCCGCGAACCGTTGGAGTCGCCGACATCCTGCTGCAGCGACTGCAGGCTCGTGATCATCTGCCGGTAGGCCGGCGGCCCGACATAGGCGGCGCTCCCGGTGAGGTCGGCCACCGTGCCGCCGGCGACGCCCGTCCAGGTCTCCTGCAACGCGGTGCCGCGATTGTCGGGCGTCACCGTGGCATTGAGCCGCGCCTGCGGGATCACCTGCCGAGGCATGCTCCGGCTCGACCACTCCAGCCGCACGCTCGCGGTGCCCGTGCCCTGGAAATACTCCAGCGTGAGCGGCGTGGCCACGCCGGCGCGAAGCGCGATCTGCCCCGACACGCCCCTGGCGTCCTGGTTCACCCAGTGGTTGATGATTAGTTCGTCATCGACCCAGAGCCGCACGCCGTCGTCGGCGGTCACCGTGAAGGTGACCATCTCAGAAAACTCAGGGACGACCGCGCCCGTCCAGCGGACGGAGTAGGTGGTGGCGGCCACGCCGGTCGCAGGGCTGCCGGTGCCCCAGTCGAAGTCCACCGTGGCGTCCACCCGCGTGGCCTTGAGCGACGTGAACTCGGCGGTGTCGTAGTAGCGGCCGGTGAGCCCCTCGCCGTCGAGCATCTGCCGGGGCTCGAGGGGCTCAAAGCGGCTGAGCCCGCGGCCCGCCTGGCGGGTCGCGGCCGCTCGGCAACGGTCGGTGCTGCGACGGGCCATGGGGGTGTGATCTGCGGTGTCTTCGTGGTGGTCTGCCGTGGATCCGTCCTGACCAGTACGCTGTCACGCTCGCACCGGTTCCCCCGTTGCCTTGGTCCACAACTCCAAAACAATGATATCCCTCGGGTTTCACCTTGGGTGTCACACGTTTATGGGGCCCCGTCCCCGTCACCCGTGCCCAGGAGAGCCCCCTTGGAATCCGTCGCCCGCGAGTTTTTGTTCCGCCTGCTGAAGACCCCGAGCCCCTCCGGCTACGAGCAGCCGATCCAGCAGGTCGTCCGCGAATACCTTGGGGCGTGTGCCGATTCGGTCACGACCGATTCCCACGGCAACGTCATCGGGGCGAAGAACCCCGCCGCCCCGATGCGGATGCTGCTCGCCGGCCACTGCGACCAGATCGGCCTGATCGTCCAGTACATCGACTCCGACGGCTTCATCTCCGTCCAGCCGATCGGCGGCTGGGATCCGATCCAGCTCGTCGGCTCCCGCGTCTCGATCTGGACGGCGTCTGGACCCGTCACGGGCGTGATGTCGCGCAAGCCGATCCACCTGCTCACGGAGGAGGAGCGGAAGGTGGTTCCCAAGATGAAGGACCTCTGGATCGATATTGGCGCCGAGAACAAGGCCGACTGCGAGAGCGTGGTCCGCATCGGCGATGCGGTGACGCTCGAACTCGAGGTGCGGCTGCTCCGCCGCAACCTCGCCTGCTCCGTGGCGATGGACGACAAGGTGGGTCTGTGGGTGGTGCTGGAGGCCTTCCGCCGCGCGGTGGCGGCCGGCCCCCTGCCCTGCGGCCTGTTCGTGGCCTCGACGGTGCAGGAGGAGATCGGCCTCCGCGGAGCCCAGACGAGCTGTCACGGTGTCGATCCCCACGTGGCGATCGCCGTCGACGTCACCCATGCCACCGACTGCCCCACGATCGACAAGAAGTCGGAGGGCGACGTCGCGCTCGGCAAGGGGCCGGTGGTCTTCCGTGGGCCCAACATGAATCCGCACGTCGTCGACCGGCTCGTGGCCGCGTCGAAGGCCAGGGAGATACCGATTCAACTGGCGGCCAGCGGCCGCGCGACGCCCACCGACGCCAACGCATTGCAGGTGACGCGGTCGGGGGTGGCGACGGGCCTCGTGAGCGTGCCCAACCGCTACATGCACTCCGCGGTGGAGACGATCTCGCTCGATGATGCCGATCGCACCGCCGACCTACTTGCGGCCTTCGTGCGGGGCCTCGAGGGCTCGATCTCCTGGGCCCCATGACGCTGGCAGCCGTGAGCAGCGCCCGCTCGATCTCGGCAAGGCTGATCGTCGTGGTTCGAGAGCACCTGGCGGCGGCCCGACGCGGCCTGATCGCGAGGTTCGGGGTCACTCGGCCTGGAACACCCGCTTGAGCGTGCGGGCGTTGGCGCCGAAGTTGCCTACCACGTTGCGGGCGTCGGCCGCGTCACGTGACCGCTCGATCACCAGCCAGCCCCGCCAGCCCATGGCGTCGAGCGTGCGCCGCACGGACGCGAGGTCGATCTGCGGGTCGTGCTCGAGCAGGGCGCCGTCGCGATTGCTGGCGTGGATCTGCCGGATGCGGTCCGCCCCGAGCGTGCGGAGCTCCGCGTGCAGGTCGCGGCCGTTCTGCAGGGCGTTGGCGAAGTTGAAGTATGACTGCACCGCCGGTGAGCCGACCTCGTCGAGCAGCCGCACCTCGCCTGCGGCGTCGAGCGCGGTCTCCACGCCGATCACCACGCCCGCGTCGGCCGCCCGCCGGCCTGCGTCCGCGAGCCTTTTCACGACCGCCGGCCGAAGGTCGGGATGGGCCGCGAGGTCGCTCCGCACGCCGAGCGGCAGGAAGATCGTGGCCGTGCCCATCGCCACCGCCGTGTCGATCGTGTCCTGCACCACGCGGTCGATACCGTCGCGCTCGGCAAACGACTGCGCATAGAAGCCCGACATCGCGATCGAGCAGATGCCAAGGCCGTGGGCCGCCGCTGCGCCCAGAAACTGCTCGCGGACGTCGCCGTCGGCGAGTTTGTTGTCGAAGGTGGGGCGGTCGCCGAGGCCGCCCATGTCCACCTCGACGCCGTCTGCGCCGATCTCCGCGGCGAGCTTGAACGCCCCGAGCTTCTGCCGCTTGAGGATCATCCAGTCGCACACGCCGACGGGATAGCGTGCCGCGACCGGCTCGCCTGCCGACAGGACCCCTGCGGACGATCCAACCGCCGCGCCGGCGGCCCCCAGGGTTGCGAGAAAGCGGCGACGGGAGCAGGCAGGCATTGGCGTCTCTGGGAACACACCTGAGTTTGTACTGGAAATCCGCTCCCGTCCCCGATTAATCCGCTCCCGTCCCCGATGAACTCAGGAGGCCGCGCGGATCACGAGGCAGAGGTTCGAGCCGCCGAATCCGAAGGAGTTGCTCGCCGTGACCCGCACCCGCGCCGGGCGGGCGACGTGGGGCACGTGATCAAGCGGGCAGTTCTCGTCGGGATGGTCGAGATTGACGGTCGGCGGAATCGCCTGCCGCTCGATCGCCGCCAAACAGGCGATCGCTTCGAAGGCCGCGGCACCGCTGACCAGATGCCCCGACATGCTTTTGGTGGAACTCACCGGCACGCGGTCGGCCGCGGTGTCGAGCGCCAGGCGGATCGCTCCGGCCTCGGCGGCGTCGCCCACCGGCGTGCCGGCGGCATGGGCATTCACGTAGTCGACCTCGTCCGGCCCAACGCCGGCATCTTCCAGTGCCATCACGATCGCCCGGGCGGCATTCTGGGGATCGATGCAGGGCGTGACCATGTGGGAGGCATCGCTCGACATGCCGACGCCGGCCAGCTCGCCAACCATGCGGGCCCCGCGGCGGGCCGCGTCGGCACGCCGCTCCAGCATGAAGAACGCGCCCCCTTCGCCCATCACGAAGCCGTCGCGATCACGATCGAAGGGACGCGAAGATTTCGTCGGGTCATCGCCGCGCCGCGACAGGGCGCGGAGGTTGTAGAAGGCCGCCAGGGCCGTGGGGCTGAGGATGTCGCAGCCGCCCACGATGCAGGCATCGACCCAGCCGGCTTCAAGCCAGGTGCGGCCCAACGCCATCGCGTAGCCACTCGAGGCACAGGCTGCCGCCGTCGTGACGGCCGGCCCGGCGATGCCGGCATGCTCCGCCAGCCGATGCACCAGCGACCGCCCTTGCCGGGGCTCGAAGACCAGTGTGCCGTGGTCGAGAAAATCGAAATCCCAGACCTTCAGATGCTCCGCTCCCTGGCCGAGTACGAGACCGATCCGGGTTCGTGGGAAGTCGACGGGCAGCCCGGCGTCGGCCAGGGCATGCGTGATCGGACTGAGGCAGAGCCGATCGAGCCGGGGCAGCGCGGCGAACGCGGCGGCGTCGAGATGGCACGTGCCTGCGGGGGGCGGCGGAATCCCGGTCAGCGGAGCGGCAAACTGGCGGGTCTCGCGGGCGAAGGCGTGGGGCGGGATCGAACGCACGCCCGATGCTCCAGCCAGCAGGTTGGCGGTGATCTCCGCAACGGAACTGCCCAGCGGCGACACCGCGCCGATGCCGGTGATCATGATCGAGTCGCGAGCGGCCGCGGTGGCGTTGGTCATGCGGCCTCTCCCTGGGTGGCGGCATCGGCCGGGACGAGCCGGATTTCAGCGGCCCACGGGCAGCGATGCGACCACTGCGAAACCCCGCCGGCGTGGTCATGTGCCGCCAAGGCATTTCCTAGCGCGGTGAGGAGGCCGGAGGTCGTTTGGGCAGGGGGTGGCAGGCCCACCGCAGCGCCGACGTGCAGTTCCAGAGCAAGGTGCCCCGCTCGGAGCGGCACGAGCGACAGGGCGACGGCGCGACAGATCGGATCGGTGACCGGCTTGCCGGCGGCATCGAGCACCGGTTCCTCGTCCCAGCCACTCACGATCAGCCAGACACCGTCGCAACGCATCCGACCCGCTGCCATAGGACGCAGCCAGGCGATCGCCGTAAACAATCCCTCGGCGAGCGCATCAGGCCCGCCACCGACGCCAATATTCGGCCCGTGCATGCCCAGGCCCACGCTCACGGCACCCGCTGGAGAATGGAGTGAACATTCCGGCACGATTCGCGTCGAGACGGCCGTGCCGCCGATGGCAGCCGCCTGAACGAGCGTCTGTGCCGCGGAAATCCTTCCCGCCTGAACGGATGCGGCGATCACGCCGTGGAGGTCGAACGAGGGCCGCGGCTCCGGATACCGCGCGATCGCCGCCAGCACGGCGTGCATGCCCACCACCGTCTGCTCGTCGGAGTGGCGGAGAAACCGTGGCGGTAAGGCCGGCGCCGTGGCCGGCCAGCCACCGGTGCGCAGGGCATCGATCGCCGACAATCGGGCTTCCACCATCGCGTGGCTGGCGACCGCGCACGCGGCCGCCGCCGGGCCGACGGTATGCAGGGAGGTTGGCATGGGGCCGTGTCTGCTGCCTGCCTGGAGGTCTCGACCGCGATGATTGTCTGCAGGAGGTCCAGCAGTGTGCCGAACATGCTTTCGTGGTGGAGTCTAGCCGGAGGGTGGGGAGGACGGTCAACGCCACTTCCGCACGCGCCTGACTGGTGATGCGCGGTCGATTGGGCGGCGTTGCGGGCCGCTCGCGGCACCGCTCGGCGTCCTTGTTGAGCTGGAGTCCTCCTGAGCTCGGGTTCGTGAGCGCGCTCACTCCGCCCCTGCCAAATCGGCACCTCGCGATCGAGTCTGTCCGGAATCAAAATCGTGTGCCTGCGGAAAAACGCGGGAAATCCAGAGAACAGCCGGGTTGTGGCCATTCGTGGCACGCGGGTTGCTTTCTCCTGGGTCATCCCGAGGATGGGCTGCCAATCCGTCACCTCACACGCCTCTCACCCAGACCGACCTAAGCCCCGAGGAGTCTTCCATGGCCAAACAAATGGTGTTCGACGACGAAGCGCGTCAACCGCTGCTTGCCGGAGTTTCCAAACTCGCTCGTGCCGTGAAAAGCACGCTCGGCCCCCGGGGCCGCAACGCGGTGCTCGACAAGGGCTGGGGCTCGCCCAAAGTCACCAAAGACGGCGTGACCGTGGCCGAGGATATCGACCTCGAGGATCCGTTCGAGAACCTGGGTGCCCAACTCGTGAAGGAGGCTGCCAGCAAGACCAACGATGTCGCCGGCGACGGTACCACCACCGCCACGGTGCTCGCGGAAGCCATCTTTCGCGAGGGCATCAAGATGATCGCCGCGGGCGCCGACCCGATGGCCCTGTCTCGCGGCATCCACAAGGCCGTCGAGGCCGTGTCGAAGGCCGTGCTGGCGATGGCCACGCCGATCAACGAGAAGAACAAAAAGGAACTGATGCAGATCGCCACGATCGCGGGCAACAACGACCCGACGATCGGCAACGTGCTCTCCGAGGCCTTTCTCAAGGTGGGCAAGGACGGCGTGATCACGGTCGAGGAGGGCAAGCAGGCCGAGACGACCGTCGACGTGGTCGAGGGCATGCAGTTCGATCGCGGCTTCCTCTCGCCGCACTTCGTCACCGACGCCGAGAGCCAGGTGTGCGAACTCGAAAACCCCTACATCCTGCTCTACGAAGAGAAGATTTCGAGCGCGAAGAACCTGGTGCCGCTCCTCGAGGCGATTAGCAAGGCGGGCAAACCGCTCGTGGTGATCGCGGAGGACATCGAGGGAGAGGCGCTGGCCACGCTCGTGGTCAACAAACTCCGGGGCATCGTGCAGTCGGTCGCCGTCAAGGCTCCCGGCTACGGTGACCGCCGCAAGGCGATGCTCGGCGACCTCGCCGCGCTCACGGGCGGACAGGCGATCTTCAAGGATCTCGGCATCGCGCTTGACGGCGTGAAGCTCACCGATCTGGGCCGGGCCAAGAAGGTGATCATCGAGGCCGAGAACACCACCATCGTCAGCGGTGCTGGGGCGAAGGCCGCAATCGATGGCCGGGTGGCTCAGATCCGCGATGAGATCGGCAAGACCACGAGCGACTACGATCGCGAGAAACTCCAGGAGCGGCTTGCGAAACTCGCCGGTGGCGTGGCCCAGATCAATGTCGGGGCGGCGACCGAGACCGAGATGAAGGAGCGGAAGGCGCTGATCGACGACGCCAAGAGCGCCGTGCAGGCGGCCCTCGCGGAGGGCATCGTGCCCGGCGGTGGCGTGGCCCTGCTCCGCAGTGAGAAGGCACTCGAGAAGCTCGACCTCGAGGGCGACGAGAAGATGGGAGCCACGATCGTGAAGAACGCGCTGCGGTATCCCCTCGAGGCGATTGCCGAGAACGCGGGCACCGACGGCTCGGTCGTGGTCAACCGCGTCCGGCACATGAAGGGCAAGAACGACGGCTATGACGCCGACAAGGGCGAGTACTGCGACCTTGTCAGTGCCGGCGTGATCGATCCGGCCAAGGTGGTGCGGACGGCGCTGCAAAACGCCGCCAGCGTGGCGGCGCTGCTGCTCACGACCGACTCCCTGATCACCGAGATCCCGAAGGACGAGGAGCCGGCGGCGGGCGACGGCCACGACCACGGGATGGGCGGCGGCATGGGTGGCATGGGCGGGATGGGAGGCATGGGCATGGGCGGCATGGGAGGTATGGGCGGCATGATGTGATCGCCTGCTGACCAGCCGCGGATACCAAAACTGACACTTTTTCAACTCGAATCGGAGACCAAACAGATGGCAGCCAAGAACCTGAAGATTCGTCCGCTCGATGACCGCGTCGTGGTGGAACCCGTCGAGGCCGAAGAGCGAACTGCCGGCGGCATCGTGCTGCCCGACTCGGCCCAGGAGAAGCCGCAGCGTGGCCACGTGATCGCGATCGGCCCCGGCAAACTGCTCGAGAGCGGCCAGCGGGCAACGCCGGCCCTGTCGGTGGGTGACGAGGTGATCTATGGCAAGTATTCGGGCAGCGACATCGAGGTCGACGGCCACGAAGTGAAGATCCTTCGAGAAACAGACATCCTGGCCAAGGTCCTGGCTTGATCGCGGAGCGGCCCTTCATGGCCCGCTCCGCCTGATCGGCGGCGGGGAATGCCAGGGGTCTCCGAGCCGATTGGCACTGCCTGTGGCGGTGCCTGAGTGACAGCGAGATTCACGACCACGAACCCGAACGATTTGCCGCATAACGAGGAGACCCATCCGTGTCCAAGCAACTGATGTTCGACGACAGTGCCCGCGCCAAACTGCTGAAGGGCGTGGAGAAACTGGCCAGTGCCGTGGCCGTGACCATGGGTCCGACCGGCCGTAATGTCATCATCGACAAGGCGTATGGCGGCCCGACGGTGACCAAGGACGGCGTCACCGTCAGCAAGGAGGTCGATCTCGAGGACGCGTTCGAGAACATGGGCGCCAAACTGGTCAACGAGGTGGCGTCGAAGACGTCGGATCTCGCCGGCGACGGCACCACCACGGCGACGGTGCTGGCCCGGGCGATCTTCCGCGAGGGCACCCGGAACGTGGCCGCTGGCTCCAATCCCACCGCAGTTCGCCGCGGGATCGAGAAGGGTGTGGCCGCGGCCGTGCAGCGACTGATGGAGATGGCCCGCAAGGTCGAGCGGCCCGAGGAGATCGCCCAGGTGGGCGCGATCAGTGCCAACAACGACCGGGCAATCGGCGACCTCCTGGCTGAGGCCCTGCAAAAGGTGGGTAAGGACGGCGTGATCACGGTCGAGGAGGGAAAGACCACCGAGACGACCGTGCGGTTCGTCGACGGCATGCAGTTCGACAAAGGCTTCGTGTCGCCCTACTTCATCAACAAGCCGGCCGAGATGGTCTGCCAGCTCGACGACGCCCTGATCCTGATCCACGAGAAGAAGATCTCGAACCTCCGCGACCTCCTGCCGCTGCTGGAGAAGGTGGCGCAGTCGGGCAAGCCGCTGCTGATCATTGCCGAAGACCTCGACGGCGACGCCCTGACGGCGCTGGTCGTCAACAAACTCCGGGGTGTGCTGAATGTGTGCGCCTCCAAGGCCCCCGGCTTCGGCGACCGCCGCAAGGCGATGCTCGGCGACATCGCCACCCTCACCGGTGGCACGCTGATCAGCGAAGACCTTGGTCTGAAGCTCGAAAGCCTTGACCTCTCCCATCTCGGCAAGGCCAAGAGCGTGACGGTTGACAAGAGCGAGACGACCATCGTGCAGGGGGCCGGCAAGCAGGCCGAGGTTCAGGCCCGCGTGCAACAACTCCGCACGCAGATCGAGAATACCGAGAGCGAGTACGACCGCGAGAAGCTGCAGGAGCGGCTGGCGAAACTGACCGGTGGCGTGGCGATCGTATCGGTCGGTGCCGGCACCGAAGCCGAGATGAAGCAGAAGAAGGCCCGCGTCGAGGACGCTCTTCATGCCACTCGGGCGGCCGTGGAAGAGGGCATCGTTCCCGGTGG
>CAJBSQ010000536.1 GCA_903958265.1 uncultured Planctomycetaceae bacterium | reverse complement strand
TCAACGCCGCAGCCCCCCTCACGGTGAGCGGTTCGGTGACGTTCGCCTCAGCCGCCACGTTTGGCGTCGGGAGTCTCACGGGCCTCACCAGCAGCGTGGCCGACGCCACCTACCCGCTAATCGCGGGCAACGTGAACCTCACGGGCCTGGCCAACTTCGGCTCCGGCAACGCGTATGACCTTGGAGCAGGCAAGACGGCCTACTTCGAGGCGCTCAGCCCGAGCGGCCTGAGCCTCGTGGTGGTGCCTGAGCCGACGAGCCTGGCCGCGGTCGCTGCCGGGGCGGGCATTGTGGCGATGGTGCTCCGTCGTCGCTCCCGCAGCTGACCACCCGGCGCGAGGCGGACGTGAGCTTTGCGTCGCCGCGGAGGAAGGCAGCCCTCGGATATGCTGATCACGGCGTTGGATTCTCGGTCGAAGTTGCATGGACGCACAAGACGCGACAGCCGGGAGATTCAGATGGCAACCAGTCGAAGGAGCTTCATTCAGTGGACGGGCACGGCAGGCGTCACGCTCGCCTCCTCGGCGGTGCGCGCCGGAACCGGCGACGACGTGGTGGTGGCGCTGATCGGCTGCGGTAGCCAGGGAAGGGGCGTGGCCAAATCGATGGCGGCAGTGCCCGGTGTCCGCATCGCCTACGTCTGCGACCCCGACGCGGAGCGTCTGAAGGCGGCCCGCACCGAGCTCGGCGCCGGCGAACCGGTCGCTGACCTGCGGCGAATCCTTGACGATCGCGCCGTCGACGCCGTGATCGTTGCAACCCCCGACCACTGGCACGCCCCGGCCTCCATCCTGGCCTGCGACGCTGGCAAGCACGTCTACGTGGAAAAACCCTGCAGCCACAACCTCCGGGAGGCCCGCCTCCTGCTCGAGGCCGCTCGCCGCAATCGCGTGGTCGTGCAGCACGGCACGCAGAGCCGGTCCAACCCGCTCATCGTCAATGCCGTCAAGCTCTTGCGGGAGGGGGCGATCGGCGACGTCCTCGTGGCCAAGGCCTGGAACATCCAGCGCCGCAAAAACATCGGCCATCAGCGGCCGTCCCAGCCGCCGCCCGGGGTCGACTACGACCTCTGGGTGGGCCCCGCACCGATGCTGCCGTTCCAGGAGAATCGCTTCCACTACAACTGGCGGTGGTGGCACGCCTTCGGCAACGGCGACATCGGCAACGACGGCACTCACGAGATCGACTACGCCCGCTGGGGACTGGGCGTGGATGCGCTGCCGACGACCGCGATGGGCCTGGGAGGCAAGTACGGCATCGACGACGACCAGCAGTTTCCCGACACCGCGACGCTGGCCTTCGAGTATCCGGGAGACGGCGGCGTCGGCAAGCGTCGTCAGCTGATCTTCGAGATGCGGCTCTGGTCGGGAAACTATCCCCACAACTGCGATAGCGGCGCGGAGTTCTACGGAACGAACGGGCAGCTGTTCGTGAGCAAGCGGGGCAAGGTCGAACTGCTGGACGGGTCCAACCAGCGGGTCGCGGTCAAACCCCCGGCCGACCTCCCGCCGATGCCGAGCCACCAGGCCGATTTCGTGGCGGCGATCCGCGGCGGCACGCGGCCAGTTGCTGACATGGAGGAGGCCTACCGAACGGTGGCGCTCGTGCACCTGGGCAACCTGGCGGTGGAGCTCGGCCGCTCACTGCAGCTCGAAGCTGGCGGCGACCGGGTCGTGGGCGACGACGAGGCCACGCGGCTGTTGGGCGGGACGTATCGCGACGGCCACTGGGCCGCGCCCCGCAGCTCCTCCTGACGGCGCGACGCCTGCGAACGCTTGCAGAAGTGCCGTTGACCCACCTATCCTCGGCACCCGCGACGGTCTCGATCCACAAGGCACCCCGCCGCATCCCGCACGAGAGAGCCGTGTCCGCGTCATCCCATGCCGTCGCTCCGCTCGGCCCACGGGCCCGCGTCGCCGTCCTCGCCGCCGCATTCCTCGGTCTCCTCTTCGACGGCGTTGAACTCGGCCTGATGCCGGTGGCGTCGCTTTCGGTCTCGAAGAGCCTCCTCGGCGACGCGTTCACTCCGGCGTCCGGTGGCGACTGGTTCGCGAGATTCACCGCGGCGCTCATGCTTGGCGCGGCGATCGGCGGCATCGCCCTCGGCAACCTTGGCGATCGCATCGGCCGCTCGCGAGCGATGGGCGTGAGCATCCTTTTCTATTCGGTCTGCGCCGCCCTTGGCAGCCTGGTCACCAGCCAGGAGCAGATGCTCGCACTGCGCTTTTTCGTCGGCCTCGGCGTGGGTGGCATGTGGCCCAACGGCATCGCGCTGGTCGCCGAGAGTTGGCCAACCGCCTCGAAGGCGACGGTGTCGGGCGTGATGGCGGCTGGACTCAACGCCGGCATTCTCATGCTGGCGCAGTTCGCGCAGGTCTGGCCAATCACTCCCGACTCCTGGCGGTGGATCTTCCGGCTCGCAGGACTGCCCGCGGTGCTTGGTGTGCTCGTGCTGACGCTGCTCCCCGAGTCGCCACAGTGGCTTGCCAACAGGGGAGGGGTGGATCTCCGTCGCGACGCCCGCGTGCCGAAGTCAAGCGCTTTCAACGCGCTCTTCGGGCCGACGCTGCTCCGCACCACGCTCGCCGCGGTGCTCGTCAGTGCGGTCCCGATGGTAGGCGCCTGGTCGGCCAGCAAATGGATGGTCCCCTGGGCTGACAGCGTGGCGGGCCCGAGCCAGTCTTCGTATAAAGCCGTCACGCAGGGCTGGTGGGCAGCCGGTTCGGTGCTTGGAAGTTTCGTTGGTGCCCAGCTCGTCGGCTGGCTCGGCCGTCGCGGCAGCTATCTGCTCATCAGTGCCGGCGCCACCGTCGCCACGGCGGCGATGTTTCGCCTCACCGCGCCGCTCGAGCCGACATTCCTTCCGATCGTCTGCATGCAGGGATTCGTATCCACCCTGTTCTTCGGCTGGCTCGCGGTCTATCTGCCGGAACTCTTTCCCGTCGACGTGCGGGCCACCGGAAGTGGGCTGGCCTATAACTCGGGCCGCTTTCTCACCGCCATTGGCGTGCTCGCTTCAGGCTGGCTGTTCGCAGCCCTCGGCGGCGATTACGCCCGCGTCGGCGGACTGCTGAGCCTCGTCTATGCTCTTGGATTCGTGGCGATCTGGCTGGCCCCAGCCCAGCGGGCGTCACAGACAATTCCCCCTGCATCGCCATCCAGTGCCCCGGAAGTGTGGAGAGGAACGGATCTCGCCCCAGCGCCTCCAAAGCCCGGAACCAAATCGCCGTCTTCCCGGCCGGACGCGTGATGTCGGTCCAGGCGATGAGAATCGACTGCTTGACGCGGCGCCCAGCCCAGACGGTACTTACGACACTGACGTTATTGAACAGCGGATGGGGTGGGATTTGAACCCACGAGCCGCTTTCGCGACTGCCGGTTTTCAAGACCGGTGCATTCAACCGCTCTGCCACCCATCCGGCTTCCGCGGCTGCATTGTCCGCAGAGTGCTCGCCGAAGTCTATCGGGCGTGCCGCCCGGGCCGACGGACCGTCGCGGCGGGCAAACCGCTTCCGCCCGCCTCCGGACGGGGTGGCTTTGACTGTTTTCCGCTTATTTTCTAGAGTCTTGGCTTCCCCGCACACCTCACAGGAACCAATCGACCATGGGCGGCATCAGCAACCGGATGAAGGAAGTCAAGCGTCGTCGGCATCGCAAGCAGAAGCTCGTCAAGATGCAGTCGAAGGTGAAGAAGGCCACCACCAGCGAGAAACTCGTGATGGCCGAGAAACTCCGCAAGATGACCGCCGGCTGCGAGGTGCTGATCGGCCGCATGGGGCTCGAAGACCGGAAGCGGGGCTGATCCCGCGGCATCCGCGGCATCCGCTCAGGGCAGGAGTTCGAACACGAACCCATCCTGTACGAAATCGATCTTCACCCGGCTGCCTTCGGGGAACTTGCCCGAGAGGAGTTCTCGCGCGAGCTCATTTTGGAGCTGGTGCTGGATCACACGCTTCAGGGGCCGGGCACCGTAGACGGGGTCGTAGCCGAGCCTCGCCACCTCGTCGATCGCGGCCTCCGTGCAGTCGAGCGTGATGCCCGCCTTGGCCGCCTGATCGACCAGCCGCTGCACCTGAAACTGCACGATCCTGCGGATGTGCTTCTGGTCGAGCGGGTGGAACACGATCGTCTCGTCGATGCGGTTGAGGAACTCGGGGAGAAAGCGGGCGGTGAGCGCCTCCTTCACGGCGTCGCGGACCTCCTGCTCGCTGCCCCCCTCCTTCGTGATCTCCTGAATCGCCTGGCTGCCCACGTTGCTCGTCATCACCACGATCGTGTTGGTGAAGTCGACCGTGTGCCCGAGGCTGTCGCTCAGCCGCCCGTCGTCGAGCACCTGGAGAAGGACGTTGAACACGTCGCGGTGGGCCTTTTCCATCTCGTCGAGTAGGACGACGGAATACGGCCGACGCCGGACCGCCTCCGTGAGCCGCCCGCCCTCCTCGTAGCCCACGTAGCCCGGGGGCGCACCGATCAGCCGGGCGACCGTGTGCTTCTCCATGAACTCGCTCATGTCGATGCGGATCATGGCGTCTTCGTCGTCAAACAACACCTCCGCCAACGCCTTGCACAGTTCCGTCTTCCCGACGCCTGTGGGGCCCAGGAAGATGAATGAGCCGATCGGCCGGTTGGGATCCTGGAGGCCGGCACGACTGCGGCGGACCGCGTCGCTCACTGCCTCCACCGCCTCCTCCTGGCCCACCACCCGCTGGTGCAGGCGGTCTTCGAGCACGAGCAGTTTCGCCCGCTCCGTTTCGACGAGCCGCGTGACCGGGATGCCGGTCCATGCGCTGACCACCTCGGCGATCTCCTCGGGGCCGACGTCCCGGCGCAGCAACCGCTTGGTCACTCCCTTGCCTGCCTCCCGCGTGTCCCGCTCCGTGCCCTCCTGCTCCAGCCGCTGCAGCAGAGCCTTTCGCTGCACGTCGAGCTCGTAGAGCCGCTGGTAGATCTCCTCGCCGACCGGCTGGCCTGCCGCCTGCCGCTCCTTGACCGCCACGCCGGCCTGGTCAAACGCGTGCTGCACCTCGTCAAGCTGCTTCCGCAGCTCCTGCGCACTCCCGACGCCGAGCTTCTCCGCCTCCCATTGCCGCCGCAGGTCAGCGAGCGTCTTTCGGAGCGTGGTGGACTCCTGCTCGATGTCCTTGAGCCGCTCCTTGGCATGCTCCTCCGTCTCCTCGGCGAGTTGCCGGGCGGCCAGCTCGAGCTGCAGCAGCCGCCGCTGCACCTCGTCGATCTCGCTGGGCACGCTCTGGAGCTCCATCGCGATCCGGCTCGTGGCCTCGTCCATCAGGTCGATCGCCTTGTCGGGCAGAAACCGGTCGGCGATGTAGCGGTGGGAGAGCTCCGCCGCCGCCACGAGCGCAGAATCCTTGATCTTGACCCCCTTGTGATGGGCCTCGTAGCGGGGCTTCAGGCCGCGCAGGATCGCGATCGTGTCTTCGACGTTGGGCTCCCCAACCATCACCGGCTGAAACCGTCGCTCCAGCGCCGCATCCTTCTCGATATGCTTCCGGTATTCGCTGAGCGTGGTTGCACCGATGCAGCGGAGCTCGCCGCGGGCCAAGGCCGGCTTGAGCAGATTGGCCGCGTCGGAGCCCCCTTCGGCGGCTCCCGCACCGATCACCGTGTGGAGTTCGTCGATAAACAACACCACGTTGCCAGCGGCTGCCTCGACCTCGCGAAGGATCGCCTTCAGGCGGTCCTCGAACTCACCGCGGTACTTCGTGCCGGCGATCAGCGCGCCGAGGTCGAGCGCCACCACGCGTCGCCCCCGCAGGTTCTCCGGCACGTCGGCCTGCACGATCCGCAGGGCCAGCCCCTCGGCAATGGCCGTCTTGCCCACGCCCGGCTCGCCGATCAACACGGGGTTGTTCTTCGTCCGCCTCGAGAGCACCTGGATCACGCGGCGAATCTCGGCATCGCGGCCGATCACCGGATCGAGCTTGCCCTGGCTGGCCCGCTTCGTCAGGTCGATGCCGTACTTCTCCAGCGCCTGAAATTTCTCCTCGGGACTCTGGTCAGTCACCCGCGACTGGCCGCGGACCGCCTGCAGCCCGGCGAG
>CAJBSQ010000535.1 GCA_903958265.1 uncultured Planctomycetaceae bacterium | reverse complement strand
GCGGCGGCAGGCACCTTCGGCATGGCAGCGCCATAGCGATCCATCGCCCGCACTCGTTCCGGCTCGCTGACGAGCACCCGGCACGGCAACGTGCGGGTCTTCTCGTCGAGTCCCCGGCCCTCCTGCCGCGACAGCACCCCATCCCACTCGTAGCCGGCGTCGCCGATCCGGAACATCACCGTCACCGGCGTGTCGAATGCATCCTGCGCGGTCGCGGCGGCCTCCCCCGGCTCCCGGCGACTGCCCCAGATCCTCGCCACGTCGTCCATTTCGAGGCTCGTCCGCACCTCGGCTGCGCTCGTGTCTTCCACGGTCACCAGCGGCGTTCCCTTGGCGACGAACGAGCCCTGCTCCACCTTGTCTTCGACGATCATGCCATCGACCGGTGCCGTGATCGTGGTTCGCGACAGGTCGAGCTTGGCCTTCTCGAGCATCGTGCCGGCCAGCGACCGCGCCTCCACGAGTTTGTTGCGGCGCTTCGCGAGCACCCGCCGCTGCCCATCGAGCGTCGAGACGGTGTTGGCGGCCATGAGCTCTTCGCGGAGCGATCGATCGTGCTCCGATTCGGTGACGATCTTGCCGGCCTTGAGGTTTTCCAGCCGGGCGACCTCGCGGCGGGCGAGTTCGACCTGCCGCTTCGCCAGGCCCAGCAGTTCCACATTCTGGGCGGCCTCTTCGTCGATTTCCTCGATCGCCAGCTCCGACTGCCTGACCTCCCGTTCGAGCCGTTCGACGTCAAACTCGTAGTCCCGCGGATCGATCTCGAACAGCACCGTGCCAGCCTTGACGAACTCCCCTTCGTTGCAGGCCGCCGACTTCAGCCGCACCCGGCCCGCGACCTCCGCGGCAAGCGTCACCTCGCGGAGCGGCACCACGACGCCGTCGGCCTCGATCGTGAGGCCCTCGGCAAGGCTCTCCGCCGCCACCGTCCGCACCGGCAGCGCCGCGGCGATGGGAACGTCTTTCCGCTGCGGGGGCGGCTGACTGCCCATCGTCAGGAAAATGGCGATGCCCACGCCCAGAATCACCAGCGGCGTCACCCAACCCAGGATCGTGCGAAGCAGGCTCATCACAGGGAATCCTTCACGGAGTGGACGGGTTTTGACGTGGCCAGCGGGGGGCCCAGCCCCAGGGCGGCCAGGGCGTAACGAGTCACGTGGTCGGCGAGCGGTTGCCGCGAGTGGAGGGCCTCGATCTCGTCGGGGGGCACCAGCATGCTCACCACACCTCCCGCAGCGCGATACAGGAAGCACTGGCCGATGATGCTCAGGCCCACGCGACGGAGTTCTGGTTCCGAGAGCGTGCCGTCGGCCAGTTCGTCGAGAATCGCCACGAGCATCGCGAAGTGGGGGCGGATGTACCCCTCGACCAGTTCGCGGCAGGCCTCAGTCGGATGGATAACTTCCCGCATCATCAGCCGCACCTGCCACGGCGGCTGGGTGAGGCCGAGCATTCGCTCCAGCGTGTTCTCGACGAAATCGTGCAGTTTCACGCTCGGCGAGGTGCCCGGGGGCCACTCCGGATAGGGCACCCGCCGCAACCGCTCCTCGTGGGCGTGCTTGACGCTCTCGATGTAGAGCCGCTTCTTATCGCCGAAGTAGTAGTTGACGGCGGCGACGTTGACCCCCGCAGCCGTGCAGATATCCCGCACCGTGGCCGCCTCGTAGCCATGCTCGGCAAACTCCGGCCCCGCGGCCGAGAGGATTCGCACGCGGGGATCTCGCGGATCCACGGCAGCGAGGGAGGGAGGCGCAGAGCGCTGGGAAGCCATAGGAGCGTTCAACGGGTGTCAAACAGGCGTTTCAATCGATTGTATGAAGAGAAACCGCCGTGGCAAACGCCGGTTTTTCTACCTGCGGAACATGCTTGGTACCCGATGCCAGGGTGCAGGTAGGAAAACCTGCACCTACGTGCGAG
>CAJBSQ010000534.1 GCA_903958265.1 uncultured Planctomycetaceae bacterium | reverse complement strand
GGTCAGCGCAGCCCGGAGGGCGAAAGCGCAAGCGGCGCGGAGAGAGCGGCGGCCATGGATGGCCGACGCGAACGTCCGGCGACGGGGCGTGGGCGACCCCTCGCCTGCCAGCATGCCCTGAACCCGCATACAGCCCTCCGCCGAGTCACCCCTTCGGCCGAAAGGCGACGAGCCGCTCCGGCTTCGTCTCGAGGCGTGGCGGACGTTCGACGCCTGTGTGAATGAGATCGACGCAGTAGGGGATGGCCGGGAAGACGGCGTCGAGACACTGGCGGATGCTCCGCGGCCGCCCCGGGAGATTGACCACGAGCGCCCGGCCGCAGATCCCGGCGGTCTGCCGGGAGAGGATCGCGGTCGGGACATATTTCAACGACTCGCTCCGCATCAGTTCGCCGAAGCCGGGGAGCATCTTTTGGCAGACGCGCTCGGTGGCCTCCGGGGTCACGTCGCGCGGCGCGGGGCCGGTGCCGCCGGTGGTGACGACGAGGCAACAGCCGGCCTCGGCCAGGGAGACGATCGCCGCGGAGATGTCTTCAATGGAATCAGCAACGATCCGCTCCCGCGCTTCCCACGGCGAGGCGAGCACCTCGTGGAGATAGTCGCGGATCGCCGGGCCCCCTTCGTCGACGTACTCCCCCCGGCTTGCCCGGTCGGAGACGGTGAGGATGCCGATGAGGGGCGGAGAGATCGTCATGATGCCCGTCACGATACCCCAGGGGAGATGGCGAAACCACGCGGACTTGCGCCCCCTCATGCCCCCGCATCCGCCTCCGCACACAAGGGGAACACAGGCCCCCCCCAGAAGCTTAAAAGTGAGCAAGGATTTGTCGGTTTGGTCGCTGTAAAGTGCGTAAGAAAGCTGTTTCCTCCGTTGCCCAGAAGGGAAAAAAGCTTCGCGACTCCCATGTAAGGTTTTCGGGAGCCACCGAAGCGTTGCGTCGGCTGTAAAAAATCTTAGTTTGGGGCGAGACACGTCGCGGCGGCAGACTCGCCGCCGATCACGTCCCAACCTCCGATGGTGACCATGCACAGTTCACGCACCACACTCCTCGCCGCTAGCCAGCGCGATGTCATACGTATCCCGAAATCGTCCCCTTCGCCCGTCGTCGATCGCAGCATACCGACGATCGACCTCGTCCTCCTCACGGTCTCGCTGACGCTCCTGATCGCGGTTTTCACTCTCGGCATCCGGATCTGACAGCTGTCCTGAACGCGGGCTCCACGCCCCGCCGTTCCCTTCTCGCCACGGGGCCGACATCGGATCGATCCGGTGCTTTTGCCCCCTTCATGTCCCCTTCTGACAAGGGGATACCCGCTCGGTGAAGCGATCGCCGGCCGCGAGGATGCCCTCACGATCAGCCGGCTCCCCGCCGTCCGCCTCCGCGAGATTCTCGGATCGCCATTCCAGGGCGACGACGCCGGGCGACAATGAAGCTAGCCGGGGCGGGACGTCGATCGAGCGCCGAGGCGGAAGGGGCGGAAAGTTTACGACTCAAACTCGGTCCTGTCGATGCCTGACTGCCGGACGATCGACCGCAACGTTCCCCGCTTCAGTTCGTCGTGCATCGGCACCGGCACGGTGACCGTGCCCGCATCATCGACCTTCTGCATGGCGACATGACTGCCACGCTGACGGACCATCACAAACCCGTGCCGCTCGAGGATGCCACGGACCTCCGCGCCGGAGAGGACCCGCAACTTACCCAATCCCCACCTCCAGCTGGGTGACGTAAACTTCGCTCGAGAGT
>CAJBSQ010000533.1 GCA_903958265.1 uncultured Planctomycetaceae bacterium | reverse complement strand
GGACAAATACCACTACCGGTTCTGGGGCCAGGTGGTCCGCTGGATGGCCTACCGCCGCAACATGGCCCGGGGGGAACGCATGAGCCTGTCGTTTGCCCCGGAGCAGCCGCAGCTCGGGCAGACACTCGCGATCGACGCGCGGGTCGCCGAGGCGAGTGGCGAGCCGCTCTCCCGCGGCGAGGTGACCGCCCGCATCACGGTTCCCGATGGCGGCGTTGAGACGGTGAGGTTCACGCCCCCTGGAGGCGACGGGGAGTGGGGTGTGTTCGCGGCGACGTTCACGCCCACGCAGCCGGGCAGGCACGAGGTGCTCCTCGCCTGCAAGGAGACAGGCGACACGCTCGCGGCGTCGATCTTTGTGCAGGGCTCGGCCGAGGAGGGGATCGGCAAGGCGGCCCGCCCGGAGGTGCTCGCCGAGATCGCGCAGGTGACCCGTGGCCGCGTCGTCCGCCCCGAGGAGATCGCCGGGCTCGTCGAGTCGCTGGCCGCGCTGCCCGATCCGCCGCCGGCGGTGAGGCGGCTGCAGCTCTGGAGCCACCCGCTGGTGGCCATCGCGCTGGTGACGCTCCTGGGCCTGTTCTGGGTGGGCCGCAAGCGGCAGGGCCTGGTCTGACCGTACGTGCCGCACGTGCCATGCCGGTTCGTGAAAGCCAACCGGGTGAGCCCGCCGCGTGGATGCGGCCAGAACGTGGCGGTACGATAGGACCACCGGATATGAGCCGGAGGCCGCTGGAGTCGCCGGCATGACCGTACCGCAATCGTCCGTGCCGAAGACCGCGAGCCCGCGCGAGGGCTGGATCGCCTTACCGCCTGACCTCGTCCGGCGGCTCGGGGCGTTTCGCCGCCGGGTCCGCCGCATCAAGCTCTTCGAGGCGGCCTGCGCCGCCCTGTGCGGTGTGGCTGTCGGGTTTCTCGCGCTGTTCCTGCTCGACCGCGTGAGCGACACGCCGGCGTGGGCACGAGGCCTGCTCTTCGCCGCCGCCATCGCGGCCTGCGGGGCGATCCCGTGGGCGTGGCACCGCTGGGTCTGGCGGCAGCGGAGCCTCGAACAGGTGGCGCGGCTGATCGAGCGGCGGTTCCCGACAGTGGGCGACGAACTCCGCGGAATCATCGACATCGTCCGCGGCGGCGGGGCGGGAGAGTCGAAATCACGAACGCTCTGCGAGGCGGCCGTCGCGCAGGTGGCCGAGCGTTCCGCGCGAGTCGACTTCCGCGCGGCCACCCCACCGTCGCGTCCGTGGCGGTGGGCCGTGGGTGCCGCGGTGCCGCTGGCCGCAGCCGCGGTTCTCGCAGCCCTCGCACCGGATGCGGCGGCCAATGCCTGGGCGCGGTTCGTCGCCCCGTGGCGGACGATCGAACGCTTTACCTTCGCCCGGATCAGTCCGCTCCCCGCCCGGCTGGTCGTGCCCCATGGCGAACCGGCGCAGGTCGAGGTGACGCTTCGAGACGACACGCGCTGGAGGCCGCAGGAGGCGCAGCTCCGAATCGGCGGGCAGCCACCGCTGGCGGCGAGCCTGGCGGGCGAGGGCTACGCCTTTACGATTCCGCCACAGACCACGGATCAGCAGCTTGTGCTCTCCGCGGGAGACGTCCGCCAGCGGGTCCGCGTGGCGGCCGTCCACCGTCCGGAACTCATGACCCTGGAAGCCGAAGTGACGTTGCCAGACTATCTAGAGCGGCCAGGGACGCGGCGGCAGGACATCCGCGGCGGCACGTGTGCGCCGGTGAAGGGGAGTCGGGTCGCCGTGGTGGCGACCGCCAGCCGCGAGCTCGCGGCGGCCACGCTCGACGGCGGCGACGTCGCCGTCGAGGGGGCGGTGATCCGCACGCCTCCGCAGGTCGTCGAGGGGGAATCGAGGCTCGCGCTGGCCTGGCGGGATGCCGACGGCCTCGCGGGCGCGGCGCCGCTCGAACTGGTGATCGCCGCACGCGAGGACGAGCCTCCCAGCGTGGTGATGCTCGACGTCCCGCAGACCCGCGGCATTCTCCTCAACACCGACACGCTCAAGTTCAAGGTGGCGGCCCGCGATGATTGTGGGCTCCGGCGGGTGGGGCTGGAGTGGGAGGGCCTGAGTGAGTCGTCGGCCGGCGACGCGGCGAGCGTCGAACGGGGGGACCGAGTGCTGCAGGCCGGCGGCGGTGACGTGGAGTCGCTCGACGCCGTGGCGACATTCTGCCCCGACGCGCTCGGCATCCAGCCCCAGCCGATCGCCCTGCGGGCCTTTGCCGAGGACTACCTGCCGGGCCGCGGCCGCGTGGTGTCGTCGCCGCTGGTGCTGTACGTGGTCGATCGGGCGGAGCACGCGCTGGTCCTCAATACACGGCTCCAGCAGTTTCGCCAGCAGGCCAGCGAGGTCCGCGATCGCGAGATGGGGCTCTTGGCCACCAACAAGGAACTGCGGCAGCTACCCGCCGAGCAGCTGCTCTCCCCCGAGACGCGGGCGCGGCTGGAGTCGCAGGCCGCGGCCGAGGAGGCCAATGCCCGCAGGCTCGGGCGGCTGGTCGATGAGGGGGCGGAGCTGGTCCGCGAGGCCCTGAAGAATCCG
>CAJBSQ010000532.1 GCA_903958265.1 uncultured Planctomycetaceae bacterium | reverse complement strand
TGCTCGACGAGCCCGGTAACCATCTCGATGTCGAGACAGTGGATGCGCTGGCCCAGGCCTTGATCGCCTACGAGGGCACGGTGATCTTCACCAGCCACGATCGCTCATTCATGCAGGCGGTGGCCACGACCATGATCGAGGTTGGCAACGGCCGCGTGGTCAACTCGCTCGGCGACTACGCTGCCTACCTCGCGGCGGTGTCTCGGGAGATCGACGACGCCGAGGCGGCCGACGGCCGAGGCCGCACGGGCCGCACGCCCCCACCGCCGCGCCGCGAGGGGGGCAAGGCCCCGGCCGCCAAGGCCCCGGCCCGCACCGATCGCGAAGTCCGCAAGGAGATCGCCACGCTCGAACGAACGATCGCGAGGCTCGACGAGGAGAAGAAGCAGGCCAATGTGGCCCTGCTCTCCACCACGGACGCCGAGGAGGCCGTGCGGCTCCATGCGGCGATGACCGGGGCCGCAGAGAAACTCTCGGCCTCCGAGGAGAAGTGGCTCGCGCTCCAGGAGGAACTCGGCTCATTCGAGTGAGGTGCCCTTCGCCGTAGGGCGTGGGTGGAGTTTGGCCTCGAGCGCACAGTCAACGTCGCGCCACCCGGGTATTCTTCGTCCTGGGCTCGCGAGGCACTCGCGGACGGCCACCGCGCTGCCGGCGAGCGGCTGAAGAACATGTCGGAGCCCCTCGTGACGCCCGCGTCATTCACCACGATCGAGATTGACGTGCCACATGACGGCCGCCGTCGGCACGCGGTGGCCTCCATCCCGGTCGCGGCGCCCCCGGCCGCGGGCTGGCCGCTGGTGCTCGCCTTTCACGGCGGACAGAGCCATCCCGAGATGATGCGGCGGTTTTCCGGGCTCGACGACTACGCGGCTGCGGGGCGGGCAGTGGTCGTCTACCCGGCCGGCACGGGCTCGCGGGAGGGCCTGCTCACCTGGAACGGCGGCAACTGCTGCGGCGAGGCCCGCGACCAGAACTCGGACGACGTCGGCTTCACCCGCGCCGTGATCGCCGACTTCGCGTTGCGAACACCCGTCGACCGCCGCCGCGTGCATGCCACCGGGATGTCGAACGGCGGCATGATGGCCTACCGGATGGCCGCGGAGGCCGCCGACGTGATCGCCTCGGTCGCGCCGGTGGCGGGGCCACTGGCCCTGTCGGCCGTGGCGCCGTCGCGTCCAGTGCCCGTGCTCCACTTCCACGGATCGCTCGATCAGTTCACGCCCCTCGACGGCGGCGTCGGCCGCCGCAGCGTCACCCGCGTCAGCCATCGAGCGGTGATCGACGGCCTGCTTGACTGGGTGCATGCCGACGGCTGCCCAGTGGAGCCGCTGCGGGAGCCGATCCCCTGCCCCGACGCCGGGATGACGATCGAGCGGTTGAGCTGGGGACCGGGCCGGGCCGCGAGCGAGGTGGTCTGGTATCGGATCGAGGGGGGCGGGCATGTCTGGCCGGGCCGCACGCCCGATTCGTTCCTGCTCGGCCCCGCGGTGCCGTCGCTCGATGCCAACGCGATCATCTGGGCGTTCTTCGCCCGGCATCCGCTGCCCGCGTAACCGGCGCGGGTGGGTGTAGTGCAGGTAGGAAACCTGCACCTACGTGGTGGTGCCGGCTGGTTGGC